>JANMCI010000395.1:0-3159 GCA_031361245.1 Rhodobacterales bacterium | reverse complement strand
GACGGAGACTGGGATATCATCGCCCGCCTTGGGGAAACTGAAGAGCGTGGCGACCAGGTTGGCGAGGCGGGGTTTGCCCCGCGTGACCTTGGCGCGGCCCGCCCATTCAGCGCGGGGGCCGGGGCGGTGCAAGGCTTGGAGTTGCGGCGCGAGGCTGGCGAAAGCCGGGCCAAGAACCTGTTGGTAGATTGAGCCCTGAGGCGCGTCACGCCAGCCGGTGGTGATGGCGCGGCTTTGGAACAGGGTTTCATAGTCATGCAGGCTCAGCGCGTCGATGCCGGACCTTGCGCCCGGCGCGGGCGGGTGGCCTGCGCGGGTCTGGCGGATCAGGGCGCAGGTGGCCATAGAGGGGATGAGCGGGCCGTCATCGCCCTCGGCCAGCATGTGCCAGCTGCGGGTCACGGGCTGGCCGTGGGCGGTGCCCTTCTCCTCGATGAACACGCCGCCGCGATGTTCGCCGTATGTTAGGGCGTTGAGCACTTTGTAGTTCGCCCTGAACAACGCCCACCCCATTGATTTTGCATTGAATTGTGGTGGTTTTGCTCGCTTTGGCTTGCAAGGTTTTGTATGATGTCCTTCAGAACCCTGCAATTTTGGTCCGCCGATGAAGCACCACTCCCGCCCGCCGGAACAGGATGACCTGCTCCGTCCGCGCTTGGTCGACATGATTGATTTGCGCCATGAACTGGCGAAATTGACCGCCCTGATCGACTGGGATGTGTTCGAACGGGAATGGGCCGGGTTCTTCCCGTCGACCACCGGACGCCCGGCCACACCGCCGAGGCTGGTGGCGGGGCTGCTGTATTTGCAGCACGCCTTTCGGCTGTCGGACGAGGCGGTTGTCGCCCGTTGGGTCGAGAACCCCTACCACCAGCACTTCACTGGCGAGGTGTTCTTTCAACACAAGCTTCCCATCGATCCATCTTCCCTGACCCGCTGGCGCAAGCGGATTGGTGAGGAAGGTGTGGAATGGCTGCTGACCCAGACCATCGAGGTCGGGCGAAAATCAGGGGCCATCGACGAGGGTAGTCTCAAGCGTGTGGCGGTCGACACGACCGTGATGGAGAAGAACATTGCCTATCCGACAGACGCCCGCCTTTATGAACGGGCACGGGCGCAGCTGGCGGTCCTGGCGCAGGAGGCTGGGGTGAACCTGCGCCAGACCTATGCCCGCCTGGCCCCGCGGCTGGCGCTGCAAGTCGGCCGCTATGCTCATGCCAAGCAGTTCCGCCGCATGCGCAAGGCATTGAAGATATTGAAAGGTTACACCGGAAGGGTGATGCGTGACCTGCGCCGCCACCTCGGTGACATCCCCGCCGGATCGTTGCGGGATCGGGTTGCGGCCAAGCTCGCCCTGGTCTCGCACCTGCTGCACCAGCAGCCCAAGGGCAGCGACAAGATCTATGCCCTGCACGAGCCCGAGGTGGACTGCATCTCGAAAGGCAAGGCGCGGGTGCGCTATGAATTCGGCTGCAAGGTCAGCATCGCCACGACGCTGGACGAGGGCTTTGTCGTCGGCATGCGCAGCTTTGCGGGCAACCCTTACGATGGCCACACCCTCGGCCCGGCGCTGGAACAGGTGCAGATACTGACCGATCAGCGCCCCGACCTCGCCGTCGTCGACCGTGGCTATCGCGGCCACGGCGTGGCGGCGACCCGCGTGCTGATCAGCGGCACCCGCCGCGGCCTGACGCCGAAACTCATCGCTGATCTCCGCCGCCGCAGCGCCATCGAGGCCGAGATTGGTCACCTGAAAACCGACGGCCGCCTGTCGCGATGCCCCCTCAAAGGCACCATCGGCGACGCCCTTTTTGCCGTGCTCTGCGGCTGCGGCCACAACATCCGCAAGATCCTGGCCCACCTCAGGGCTCTCCTTGCGCTGATCATCGCCGCGATCCTGACGGCACTCGGCGCGACAAACCCGGTTCAGCTGGCCGCCAAAACAGCCTGATCCCGTTGTTCAGGGCGAACTAGGTATGTGCGGCGGCGAATGCGTTCCCGCTTGTGGAGCTGGAAGAAGCTTTCCGCGACCGCTTTGATGCTCCTATGTTTGTCAAGCGGCAATCGACGGCGACTTTGGCCTGCAGTGGGCGGTGAATATCTCTCGTACGATGTATCGCTTGATGCAGCGCACGATTTCTCGCCGAGTCTTGCCTTCTGACGTTCGCCGGGCGGCATAGATTTTCGTTTCATGGTCGTCGCGCATGCGCACGATGGCGACACGGTAGAGGGCGGCATTGGCCTGCCTGTTGCCGCCGCGGTTCAAGCGCATTCGGTTCGTCTTGCCGCTTGAGGCCGGGATCGGGCAGACGCCGCAAAGTTTGGCGAGGGCAGCTTCGGATCGGATGCGCTGTGGATTGTCACCGACCAGGATCAGCATTTCGGCCACGGTCAATGTTGAGATGCCATGTGATTTCATCAGTTCGGGCGCTTTGTCTGTGACCATGCGCTCCAGTTCTGCTTCGTGGACCTGGATTTCCTCGTGTAAGACCAGCCAGCGGCGAGCAATCGCACGCATCGCGGCTTTGGCCGAAGTGGTGGGGGAGGTAATCTCGCCCGGTCTGAGGGCTGCGACATGACGAACGAGAGTGATGGGTCCCCGAACTTGGTCAAGTGCAGCGCGCAACTCCGCAGGTGAATTTATGATCAATGTTTTCAGTGTGATCATTGCCTGCGACTTGGCTTTCACCGCACTGTCACGCGCGATCTTGATGTGACGGATCATCTCTGAAGTCCCGCCTTGGGTTTTGGGCAGAGCCGTGGCCTGACCGTTCAGCACGGACCTCGCAGCGCTTTCGGCATCGAGGCTGTCAGATTTGCTGTGAAGATAGCGCAGCTGCCGATTTGGACGCATGACATCTAGAACGGTGTGGCCCTTGGCCTGCAGATCCCGGGACAGACCTGCACCGTAAGAGCCGGTGCCTTCGATGCCAAAGGCTTTGACGCTGCCCAATCCGGTCGCCCATGCCTCAAGATCACGATACCCGGCACAGGTGGTCGGGATGGTCATGACACCCATACGGGCGCCCTGCGTGTTGATCGCAACGGCAATGTGACTGGATTTGTGTGTATCAACTCCGACGATGATCTGGTCCATGTCTCCCCCTTGGCCAAAATGAGCCCGGGCATCGATCGAAGAGGACAGGACTGTGAAGGTAC
>JANMCI010000309.1:0-3483 GCA_031361245.1 Rhodobacterales bacterium | reverse complement strand
GCGTCCATCTTTTCGACAAAGGGTCGCATCGCGGTGGCCTGGGTGAAGGCGCGCACCGGATGCATGTCTTCAGCGGGCTCCAGATGCTGGACATAGTCCGTCTCCCACGCCTCGACCTGCCCAAGGCCGGACAGCATCTCCCAATAGGCGACCGCCGTCTGGACCGGCGCATCGAACTGCGCCACATCAAAGCGGTCAGGGAAAAGCGACGCGGCAATGTCGCGCAGAAAGCGATGCGACGGCGCCAGAAACTGCCGTGGCATCTGCACCGCCAAGGCACCGCCCGGCCTCACGAACCCCGCCAGCCGCGGCATCAGCGCCGCGTGGTCGTCCAGCCAGTGCAGCGCCGCGTTGGAAAATATCAACGCCAGCGGCTCTTTCGGCTGCCAAGTCGCGGCATCCGCCTCGACCAGTTCGTCATAGCCCCGCGCTTTTGCCAGCATGGCCGGCGAGGCATCCAGACCCATCAGCCGGTGCTTGGGATAGCGCTGTTTCAGCGCCCCCGCCGCGGCTCCGTCACCGCACCCCAGATCCATGATGGCACCGTTCGGCAACGCCCCGACCTGCATCAAGAGGTCCAGCGCCGGGCGCAAACGCAAGCCCCGAAACTTGGCGTAAGTCTCGGGGCTCCAGTCGGTTTTCACCCCACCGCTCAAGCGGAAGGTTCCGGTTCCATCCCCGGTTTGGGGGTTTTCGCCTTGGTCTTGGGGATCGACAGGATCGAGGTGCTGCCCCCGCTGGCCGGGCTCGACTTGTCGTCATCCCCGCCAAAGGGCTCACCCGCCACGACCTTCTTGATCTCGTCCCCGGTCAGGGTTTCGTACTCCAGAAGCCCCTGCGCCAGACGCTCGAACTCGGTGTTCTTGTCCAGCAGGATGCGACGCGCGGTGTCATAACCCTCGTCGATCAGCGCCTTGACCTCGTTTTCGATCAGCGTCTTGGTATCGGCTGACACCGAGAAGCCGCCGGTATTGCCGGTATAGCCCTGATGCGCCTCGGAATAGTCGATGTTGCCGACCGCATCCGACATGCCCCAGCGCAGCACCATCGCCCGCGCCATGCTTGAGGCCTGCATGATGTCGCCCGATGGCCCGTTCGACACCGACTCCTCGCCCCATTTGATGATCTCGGCGGCCTTGCCTGCCATCGTCATGGCGATGTTCTGCTTGCACTGGTCCTTGTGCCAGTTCAGCCGGTCCATCTCGGGCAGGCTCATCACCATGCCCAAAGCACCGCCGCGCGGAATGATCGTGGCCTTGTAGACCGGATCGCATTTCGGCAGGTTCATGCCCACGACGGCGTGACCGGCCTCGTGATAGGCGGTCATTTCCTTTTGCGCATCGGTCAGCACCATCGAGCGGCGCTCGGCCCCCATCATCACCTTGTCCTTGGCCTGTTCGAAATCGATCATTGTGACAAAGCGGCGGCCAAAGCGGGCGGCCATCAGCGCAGCTTCGTTGACCAGATTAGCGAGGTCGGCACCCGAAAAGCCCGGGCAGCCGCGCGCGATGATGCGCAGGTCGACATCGGGGCCGACCGGCACCTTGCGGGCGTGGACGGTCAGAATTTTCTCGCGGCCCTTGATGTCGGGCATCGGCACATGGATCTGGCGGTCAAAGCGGCCCGGACGCAGCAAAGCGGGGTCCAGCACGTCCTTGCGGTTGGTGGCGGCGACGATGATCACACCCTCGTTTGCCTCAAACCCGTCCATCTCGACCAAGAGCTGGTTCAGCGTCTGCTCACGCTCGTCATTGCCACCGCCCATGCCGACACCGCGTGCCCGGCCCACGGCGTCGATCTCGTCGATGAACACGATGCAGGGCGCGTTTTTCTTGGCTTGTTCAAACATGTCGCGGACACGGCTTGCGCCGACACCGACGAACATCTCGACAAAGTCGGAACCCGAGATGGTAAAGAACGGCACACCGGCCTCACCCGCAATGGCGCGCGCCAGCAGCGTCTTACCAGTGCCGGGCGGGCCAACCAGCAGCGCGCCCTTGGGGATCTTGCCGCCAAGACGCGAGAATTTCTGCGGATTGCGCAGGAATTCCACGATCTCCTCCAGCTCTTCCTTGGCCTCGTCGATGCCCGCGACGTCGTCAAACGTCACGCGCCCCTGCTTTTCGGTCAGCAATTTGGCGCGCGATTTGCCAAAGCCCATGGCCCCGCCACGTCCGCCGCCCTGCATCCGGTTCATGAAATAGACCCAGACGCCGATCAGCAGCAGGAAGGGCAGATAGCTCAGCAGGATGTTCAAAAGGCTCGACTGCTCCTGCGGGCGGGCCTGAATGATCACGCCCTTTTCCAGAAGCTTCTCGGTGACCTGCTCGCCCGCCGGGCGGATGGTCATCAGTTGCGTGCCGTCCTTGGTGGTGATGCGGACCTTTTCGCCGTCCAGCTCGACCGCCTTGACGTCGCCGGCCTGAACCTGCGCGATGAAGTCGGAATAGGGAATGGTCTGTGTGGCGACCGTCCCCCCGCTGTTGAACATCTGGAACAGCGCCAGAACCAATAGCAACAGAACTACCCAGAATGCGATGTTGCGAGCGTTACCCACGAACAAACTCCTTGCTGCGCCTCGCCTGATGCGGACGCCCGGCCATTTCAAGTGCGGCCAATCTCAAAGCGGCCATTGCCAGACAAGATAGACATTCGTAAGGCCGGTTCAATGCGATATCACAGATTGATGCAAAGCTGCCGCAGGGAAAAGCGGAATGGCGCTGTATCCGGGGCCGAAACCGGCATGCGGCGCGGCAATCAGCCGCTGTCCCAGCCACATGGCCGGGCTCGCAATCAGCGCCGCCCGCGGCAGACCGCTGGCATGCCGGTCCGGGCAGGCGGTGATCCCGCCCCCCAAGGCGCGGATTTCCGCGCCGTCGGGTGCGGGTCCCTCAAGCCGCCACAAACCGTCCCAGACCTGACCGGCCGGACAAACCAGCCGGGACACCGCCTTGGCCTCGCGGAACGCCCACAGCTGCCCTTTGACAATCTGAAACCGGCACCCGGCCAGCGCGCCGTCCTTGCCCGCCAAAATCCGCGCCAGCAGCCGTTGCACCGCGCCACCCCGCGGTGCGTAGCCTTGCGGCGCGATGCGCCCGATCAGCCTGATCACCACGCGCCGCTGCACTTCGGCAGGCTCCCCGGCAAGGGCCGCGCCGTCCACGGTGACCGCCAGCCCGCGGTCGCCCGCGATCCGCGCCCACGCGGCGTCTGTGACCGCCTCCAGCGCCGCCCGCGCCTCGGCCAAGTGGCCCGCAACCTCGGCCAACCGCTCGGCACTGATCCCCAGCGGTCGCAGGACGCCCAGCGCCTTGCGCACCCGGACCCGGTCAAACCGGTCATTGTCGTTCGAGGGGTCCTCAACCCATGTCTGCCCGATCCCGGTCAGGTAGTCGCGCAGTTCCGCCCGCGACACCCCCAGCAGCGGTCTGACCCAGTTCACCCCCGCCTCCTGCCAGCGCGCGGCCATGGCGGCCAGCCCGT
>JANMCI010000292.1:0-3509 GCA_031361245.1 Rhodobacterales bacterium | reverse complement strand
CCAGAATCGCGTCCCGCTCGACCGAGGGGGCGGCCTGACCGTTGGCCTTGACCTCGCGGGCAAAGCGTCCGGCGGTCTTGCGCCCGTCGTCAAAGGTCAGCGCGCTTGCGGCCTCGGCCAGAACCGACACTTCGGCGGGGGAAACAACGCCTTCCAGAACCAGCAGCATCACTTCACCTTGTAGGCAGCCAATTCGATGCGGGCGGCAGCGGCGGCAAAGAGCCCGGCGTCGCCGCCCACCACCCCGGTCGGGGTGACGGCAGGCAGGGCGGGAGCAAGGCTGTCGAGCGCGGCAAGGGCCGCGTCGGCGGCCGCCTTGACGTTGGCATCGGGGCTGGCGGCAAGATCGGTGGCACGGGCGCGGGCGGCCTGAACAAAGCCCCAGGCGTCCTGATACTCATGCAGATTGGCGATGCTGCCCGCGACCACGCCCTTGGCCCATTCATCCCCGGCCTTGCGGATCAGGAGGACAAGGGCGGTGAAATCGTCGTGCGGATCCTTGGCGACGGCGGCCGAACGGGCCGCGGCAACAGCGGCCAGAATCTCGGCCCGGATGCCGTCCAGCGTGGCCTGATCCTTGCCATTTGCGGCGGCATCGACCAGCTCTTCCAGCTCGCCTTCGAACTGGGGCTGTCCCAGATCGGCCAGCGTAAGTTCGATGACCTCGTAGACCTCGGCCTTGGGATGGCCCATATGGGCCTGACCATTGTCATGGTCGCCGTCGGCCCAGAGCGCAAAGCCGGTGGCCAGATGGCCCTCGATCTGCAACAGCCCGGCCAGAAGATCAACAATGGCGTCGCCGGACGCGACTGAACCGCTTTCGCCCTGCTCGCCCCCTTCGGTCGGAGCCGGGGCGGGGGCAGCGGCGGCCTCGCCACCCTCACTGCCATCGGCCAGCCACAGGGTCGCCCCCATGTCGGCGGCCCGGTCCAGCGGGCTGGCCTTGCTTTGGCCCAACGCGGGCATTGCGGCCAGCGTGACGGTGGCTGAGGCGAGGGCGAGGTTGCGCCACAGACGGGGCTGAACGGGGCGGGCGAGTTTGATGGTCATGTGCGGGCCTATAGGTGACTGTTATAGTCGGGTTTAGCCTGTCGATTCTGACCCGTCAAGATGGTTGAGTATTTTACTTGGGAATTGGCGCGGGTTCCACTTCCAGCCAGACGCCGCCTTGGGGGCGCAATGTCAGGATCATCACGGGCTTTGGCGTCTTGCCCGGAATGCCCGCGTATCTGAAGCGCGCCAGCAGGGTGGCAAGGATGATGACGGCCTCTTGCAGCGCGAAGGAGGCACCGATGCAGATGCGCGGCCCGTCGCCGAAGGGCAGATAGGAAAAGCGCTGTGGCGCCGTCAGAAAGCGGTCAGGATCAAACGCATCGGGGTTCTGCCACAGGGCATGATGGCGGTGCAGGGCATAGATCGGCAGGATGACGGTGTCGTTCGGTCTGACCTCGCGCCCGCACAGGGTGTCGGCCTTTTGCGCGGTGCGGGCCAGAAAGGCGGCAGGCGGGTAAAGGCGCAGCGCCTCGTCCACGATGCGGCGGACGAGGGGCAGTTTGGGAATGTCGGCGGTTGTGGCCGCGCGGGAGCCAAGGGCGGCCTGCGCCTCGGCCCGGGCGGCATCCTGGACCGATGGGTCAAAGGCGCACAGGTAGAGCGACCATGCAAGGGTCAGGGCGGTTGTCTCATGCCCCGCCACGATGAAGGTCAGCAGGTTGTCTCGCAGTTCGTCCACCGTCATGCGGCGGCCGGAATTGGGGTCCTCGCCGGCGATGAGCAGGTCAAGCAGGTCCGGGATGGCCGAGGGGCCGCGGGATTTGCGTTGCAGGATGGCGGTGTCGGCAGTGTGCTTCATCTGGCGCATGGTGGCGGCCGCGAACATCCGGCCGGGACGGGGAACCCAGGCCGGGGCGCCCATGATGTCCAGCACCGAAAGCTTGGCGGTCTGGCCGATGTAATCCTCGATCGCCTTGTGCACGGCAGAGCGGTCAAACCCCTCGCCCCCGGACAGTGTGACGTCCGAGATCACCTCGAACGTGGCGGTGACCATTTCGTCAAAGGCGTCGATGGCGCGGCCTGAGGCAGCGGCAAAGCGGGCGGAGGCGCGTTCGGCGGCGGCGGTCATGACCGGGGCAAGGGCTGCGATGTTGCGATGGCTGAAAACGGGCGCGGCGGTGCGGCGTTGCCAGAGCCATTCGGCACCTTCGGCCACAAACATCGAATTGCCGATGGCCGGGCCGAGGATCAGCTTGGTCACGGTCGACTTGGGATAGTTGTCAACGGCATCGCGCAGGACATGGCGCAGGCCATCGGGGTCCATCAGCATGTGCCAGCGTTTCCCGGTGGTGCCCGAAAGGATCGGCGCCCGGGTGGCAATTTCCGGGATCAGCTCCAGCACATTGCGCCGCCCGGCGCGGAACGAGCCCCAGATCCCCAGCGGGGTCATCCCCAAAGGGACGTGCGCGGGAACGTCTGCAGTCACCTGGTCAATCTTGCCCATCTTCACCTCGCTGTCGGCAATATAGAGCGAAGAATGGCACTGGCAAAGGCGGCATGGTTGCGCGGAATCTCGCCGCAGGCTATGTGCGGGGCGGGGTGCCTCGCCCCGTTGGAGCGCAGTTCATGTCGATCTTTCAGCCCGCACGGCTGTTTCAGTCTTCTCTTCGGGCCGTGATGCTGGTTGCGGGCCTTGGCCTGCTTGCGGCCTGCGAAAGCAACGACCTGAAGAAACCGCCGGTGCCTTTGGGGGATTTCGTGATGGGGCTGAACATCGCGGTGGCCGACACCGCGCAGGTTCCGGGCATTTCGCGCAAGGTGACGGCGGACGAATGGGAAACCGCAATGAAGGCCGCGATGGCCGATCGCTTTGGCCGGTATGAGGGCAGCCGGATCTACAATTTCGGGATCAACATCGACGGCTATGTGCTGGCCCCGCCCGGCCTTCCGGTTGTGGCGTCGCCGCGCTCGGCGCTGATCATCACGGTGCATGTGTTCGAGGATGCGACGCAGACCGAACTGAACCCCGGTGGCAAGCGGTTGACCATGGTCGAAGGTGTGTCGCCCGAAAGCTTCATCGGCTCGGGACTGACGCAGACCAAGGACCAGCAATTGGCGCGCATGGCCTATCGCGGCGCGCTCGCGGTTCAGAAATATCTGCTGGAAAATCCTGAATGGTTCGGGTTGCCGCCCCTGCCTGCGGACGCAGCCCCCGACACCAGCAACTGACCCTTGATTTTCCCGCGCGCGGGCTTTAAGCCGCCGCGCGTGTAGATTGGGGCTCTTCCGGGCCCCCCTAACCCAAGGGTGCCCGCAATGGCAAAGGCAAAGTTTGAACGCAACAAACCGCACGTCAACATTGGCACGATCGGCCACGTTGACCACGGCAAGACGACGCTGACCGCAGCGATCACCAAGTATTTCGGCGAATTCAAAGCCTACGACCAGATCGACGGCGCGCCGGAAGAGCGGGCGCGTGGCATCACGATCTCGACCGCGCATGTGGAATACGAGAC
>JANMCI010000253.1:0-5983 GCA_031361245.1 Rhodobacterales bacterium | reverse complement strand
AGTAGGGGTAATAGATCGTCTGCCGCCACGCCGCGCCCTTGGGGTCGGTCATGATTGGCGCGATCACGTTCACCAGCTGGGCGATGCAGGCGATCTTGACCACATTCGACTTGCGGATGAAGGTGTTCAGGATGCAGCCGACCTGCAGCACGTCCTCGAAATTATAGACATCCTCCAGCAGGCGCGGCGCGTGCGGCCAACCCTCGTTGCCATCCAGAATGGCGCGGTCCTGCTTGTTGGAATGATACCAGACGTTCCATTCGTCAAAGCTGATGTAGACATCGTGCTTGCTGCGCTTGTTGGCCTTGACCAGACTGATCGTGCTTTCGATGGTGGTGATGTAGCGGTCGAGCTTATGGTTCAGCGCCAGATAGTTCTGCGTGTTCTTGGCCCGGTTGGCGAAATACATGTGCAACGAGATGTGGTCGACCGACTCGTAGGTATGCTCCAGCACGATCCTCTCCCATTCGGGATAGGTTTTCATGTCGGAATTGGACGAGCCGCAGACGATCAGCTCCAGCTTTTTATCGAACGCGCGCAGGGTCTTGGCGACCTCATTGGCCAGCCGCCCGTATTCATCCGCCGTCTTGTGCCCGACCTGCCAAGGCCCGTCCATCTCGTTGCCAAGGCACCACAGATTGCAGTTGAACGGATCGGCGCGGCCATTCTTCTTGCGCAGGTCGCCCCAATAGCTGCCCAAGGGGCCGTTGACATATTCGACGAAATTGCGCGCCTCATCCAGACCGCGCGAGCCCAGATTGATCGCAAGCATCATCTTGGTGCCGACCGTGTCGCACCAGTCCGAGAATTCGTGCACCCCCACCGCATTGCTGTCAGAGGTGTGCCACGCAAGGTCCAGCCGCGTCGGTCGCTGATCGCGCGGGCCGACGCCATCCTCCCAGTTATAGGCGCTGACAAAGTTGCCACCGGGATAGCGCACGTAAGGGATGTTCAGATCGCGGACCAACTGGGCCACATCGCCCCGCATCCCGTTCTTGTCGGCGGTCTTGTGGTCGGGCTCATAGATGCCAGTATAGATCGCCCGGCCCAGATGTTCGAGAAAAGCCGAATAGACCCGGTCGTCGATGGCCGAGATGGTGAAATCCTTGTGCGCCGTGACCTCAGCCTTCATCTTCGCCTCCCCGCCTGCATGAATATCCGAATATGGCGATACATATCAGAAAACAGGCATCACAGGTCAAGCGTAAAGTCACGGCCCCGGCAAGTATCGTGGCCCGGGTTACCGCCGCATCGTCATCCGCAGCACGATGTCCTGATCGTAATTGCCAAAGCCGCGGCCAAAGATGTTGATCCCGCCGGGATGCAGCGCCCCCTCCTGCACCCCGACGCGCAGGCGGATCGAGCGGTGCTCATCCAGCCCCAGATCCTTCAGTGATACGGGTGAGATCTTGACCCCGTCCACGAAAGTTCCGCTTTCGGTGACGCGCCAGCTTTTCAGCTTGCCATACTGGCTGCCCTTCAGCTTCCACCAATCCGGCGTGTAGACCCCACGCTTGTCGCCAAAGTCGCCGGGGCTGGTCCAGGTGCCGATGTCGATCTTGTTGACCGAAACCGAGATGTCCGAAGGCCAGTTCGCGGCGGTGCCCGGGGTCTCCGACGACAGCTCCATCGAAAACTCCATCGATTCCAGCTGCCCGGTCATCAGTTTGGTATTGTTGGGAAATTGGTACTCCACATAGCCACGCGTGAACCAGATCAACCCGGCCCCCATGCGGGCGGGGTCCAGAAACGTGTCCGGCACATCCAGAAAACCGATGATTCCCGAGGCCGAGCACAACCCGCACGGCGCCGACACTTCGCAACTGGTGTAAAGGCCCAGCGGCATCGCCACCTCGACCGTGTCACTGTCGGCCGTGGTGGCGTCCTCCTTGAACATCACCAGCACTTCGTCAAACAGCGTGTGACACAGCTTCTGGTTTCCCTTGCGGGCGCGCTGGGTTTCGGTTCGAATCAGGCCGGCGTCTTCCAGAATCTGCACATTGGACGACACGCTCGATTGCGGCAGGTCCAGAGCGCTGGCAATGTCGTTGATGTTCATCGCCCCCCTGGTGTGCAAAAGCTTCAACACCTTGACCCGTGCGGGCGAGGAAAACGCCTTCAGCACCTCGATCCCCTCTTCCGGATCAACGATCAGAAAATTGCGGCTCATCCGGCAGTCCTTCAGGGAATTGGATCATCATGCCGTCTATATCAACAATTTTGATGCGGTCAAACCCGCCGGACTGCCCATTTTTTCGCTTTGTCCACGATCCTTGCCAAACAACGAGAAGTGGTGAAGGATGCCTTATCACAAAAATGGATATGGAAGCCACAATGGCCGCAATCAGGACTTCGGGGCAACGCGACCACATTTCACTGGATGGCACATGGTCCTTTGCCCACGCCAGCGACGGGGTCTGGCGCGAGGCCGCAGTGCCCGCGCCATGGCAGGCGCTTTTTGCCGACCTGCGCCAAGCCTCGGGCGGCGCCATCTATCGCCGCACTTTTTCGCTGCCCGATCTTTCAGGGCGCGAGGTGGTCCTGCGCTTTGGGGCGGTCAGTTACAGCGCCGATATCTGGCTGAACGGCCATCTCATCGGCCAGCATGAGGGCGGCTATCTGCCCTTTGACTGTGTGATCCCTTCGGCGCAGGTGCAATCGGTCAACGAGATCGAGGTTCGCTGCCACCTGCCCGACGCCAGCGATGGCTTTGCCGAGATCCCGCATGGCAAGCAAAGCTGGTACGGCCCGATTGGCGGCATCTGGCAATCGGTCACGCTGGAACTGCGCGACCCCTGCCACCTGACCCATTGCGCCATCACGGCCAACCTGCCGCTCCGCGAGATCAGGGCTGTCCTGACCTGTCCGGCGGCACTTGGGGCCACCGCTCTGGTTCAGGTGATCGACCCGCAGGGGGCGAGCGTTGCGGAACAGACCCGCAGTTTGACGGCAACGAGCGCACAGTTGCACTTTACCCTGCCCGACGTTCAGCCATGGTCCCCCGAGGGTCCCGCTCTTTACCGCCTGCGGGTCACGCTCTCTCACGACGCCATCTGCGACGTTACAGAATATCCGTTTGGTTTCCGCAGCTTGGAAACCAAAGACGGCCAGATTTTTCTCAATGGCAAGCCCTGGTACATGCGCGCGGCCCTGGATCAGGATTATTATCCCGAAGGCATCTGCACCCCGCCGTCGCTGGAGTTTCTGGAGGATCAGCTTCACAAGGCCAAGGCGCTGGGTCTGAACATGCTGCGCTGCCACATCAAGGTTCCCGACCCGCGCTATTACGAGGTTGCCGACCGACTGGGCATGTTGATCTGGACCGAGATCCCCAATGTCGGCACGTTCACCGATGCCTCGGCCCGGCGGATGCGCGAGACGATGCAGGGCATTCTGGCCCGCGACGGCAACCACCCCTCCATCGTGATCTGGACGCTGATCAACGAGGATTGGGGGATCCGGACCTGCGAAGACCCCACGCATCGCGCCTGGCTCAAGGACACCTATGACTGGCTGAAGGCGCTGGACCCGACGCGGCTGGTCGTTGACAACTCGCCCTGCCATGGCAACTTCCACGTCAAGACCGACCTCAACGACTTTCACTATTACCGCTCTGTCCCCGAGCGGCGGGCTGAATGGAATGCCCTGACGGCCGAATTCGCTGCGGGTGCCAACTGGGCGTGGAGCCCTTATGGTGATGCGGTCCGGCGTGGTGACGAGCCGCTTCTGGTGTCGGAATTCGGCGTCTGGGGGCTGCCCGATCCGGCCAAGGTCACCCTGAACGGAGCCGAGCCGTGGTGGATGGAAACCGGTGCCGCTTGGGGCGACGGAGCGGCCTATCCGCATGGCGTGCAGAACCGCTTTGACACGCTGCGGCTCGACACAGTTTTTGGCGGTTTTGACGCCTTCATCGCCGCGGCGCAGTGGTACCAATTCGCCAATCTCAAGTATGAAATCGAGGAAATCCGGGCCCATCCGTCGATCCAGGGCTATGTGATCACCGAGTTTACCGATGTTCACTGGGAGTCTAACGGACTTCTTGATATGAACCGCAACCCAAGGGTGTTCCACGATCTTTTTGCCAGCGTGAATACCGATACCGTGATCCTGCCCCGGATCGCGCATTATGCAGCCTGGGCAGGCCAGGCGTTTGACTTTGAGGTTGAGGTTGCCACCGGCGGGTTGACCCTTGGACCCTGCACGCTGCACTGGCGTTGCGATGATGGCGCGGCGGGGCAACTGGATCTGCCAGCCTTGTCCGCCCTGTCCAAAGACAGCGCCGGAACCGTCCGCCTGGTACCGCTTGCCGCGTCCAACCGCATGATGCGAATTGACTTTTCGCTGGAAGTATCGGGCCAAGTCCGTGCCACCAACAGCGTGGAGATTGCCGTCTATGCGGCGCGACCTGCCGCTCTGCGCCCAAAGATTGCGGCCTCTGACAAGGCGATTGCTGCCTTTGCCAAGGGTCTGGGCTATGAGGTCGTGCCTCGGGCCAAGGCCGATGTCGTCCTGACGCGGGCACTGGATGCCAAGGACATCGCTGCCCTGCAAGCCGGACGGCGCTATGTTGTCTTTGCGGATGGCGTCACGAAAACTCAACGAAATCTGCGGGTTGAAGAAGGCGCCCGCGAACAGCCCTTTATTCCGATCGTTGATGACACACCCGGCCTGCCGCGCGGGCCGGACAGCCTGATGCCCAATATCAACCTGATCGCCCGTCACGGCACGATGTGGCGCGGCGACTGGATTGCCGGGTTTTCATGGCTCAGGCGTCAGGGTCCGCTGGCCGCAATGCCCGGCGGCCCGCTGGTGGACCTGTCGTTCGACCGGGTGATACCTCACCACGTGATGACCGGTTTCAAAGTGTCGGATTTTGCCGGCCCCGTCCACGCCGGCATCGTCGTCGGCTGGGTCCACAAACCCGCAGCCCTGATTGCCGAGCGTCGGGTCGGGCGCGGCGGGCTGGTGGCCAGCACCTTCCGCCTGTTCAACGATCTGGCCTTGACCGACCCGGTGGCCGCCGCCCTGTTCGACGCCCTGATCGACCTCGCCCAGACCATGCCGGTTGAAACCGCAGCGGCCTGACGGGAAATTTAATATCGGAAAGAATGATACGTATCGAGTAACCTGTTGACAGCCGTGGAGACGCATCCCTAATCTGCAAAAGCCCGGTCCGGGGGAGTGAACGCACCGCGAGGTGCCAGATCGGATCGACATCAAGCCGCAGGCGCCTGCGGCCATCGAATTGCAAACGGCGCGCGGGACCTGTCGCTGCGACCTCGGTCCACTAGGGAGGATAAGATGATCGTAAAAACCATGAAGGCAGCATTGGTGGCCTCGGCCCTGATGGTGACCGGCGCCCATGCCCAACAGGTCGACGTGACCTGGTGGGATTTTCTGGGCGGCGGCGACGGCGTGCGGATGAAGTCGCTGCTGGACGACTTCAACAAGGAACACGCCGGCAAGATCCAGATCAACGCCACGACGCTGGACTGGGGCATCCCGTTTTACACCAAGGTCCAGACCTCGGCTGCCGTGGGTGAGGGGCCGGATATCATGACCTATCACACCTCGCGCCTGCCGCTGGCCGTCAGTCAGGGCACCCTGACCGAGATCACCGCCGATGACATGGCGGCGATGGGCCTGTCGGCCGACACCTTTGCCCCCGCGACCTGGGACGCCGTGCAGGTCGAAGGCAAGCAATATGCCGTGCCCTTCGACACCCATCCGATCGTTCTGTACTACAACAAGGACAAATTGGCCGCAGCCGGTCTGATCGGCGACAACGGCCTGCCGACTGGCCTTGACGGCATCGACAACTTCTCGGCCGCCATGACCAAGCTGCAGGAAGGCGGCACGAAATACGGCATGGCGCTGACCACGGCGGATGGCAACTTTGCCTTCCGGCTGATCTATTCCTACCTCTGCCAACAGGGTGGCGATCTGGGATCGGACGGCGCATGGTTGCCGGGTGACAGCCCGG
>JANMCI010000248.1:0-3351 GCA_031361245.1 Rhodobacterales bacterium | reverse complement strand
GGCTGGCTTCTGGCCTTCACCATTTCGATGGACGACGTGGTGATCAGTTCCTTCACAACCGGTCCCGGCGCCACCACCCTGCCGATCCAGATCTGGTCCAAGGTCAAGCTGGGCGTGACGCCGGATGTGAACGCCCTTGCCACGCTGACCGTGCTCGTCGTCGGCATTTGCGTGTTCACCGCCGGCTGGCTGATGAACCGCGCCGAAAAGCGCCGGGAGTTTGAGCGGCGCATGGCCTATCAGGGGAACGAATGACCGATCCGGCCCGGGACATCACCCTGCCCGTCGGCCTGCCCCGCTCGGGCCGCGCCCGCTATGGCGCAGCCATGGCACTTTATCAGGCGGGCCGCCTTGGTGCCGAAGCGCTCGAGATCTACCGCATCTGTTCGCTTCTCGACACCGCCGATCCCGCGCCGTTGCTGGCCGCGGCTGGCCTGCCCGCCGCCCAGCTCGCCACCATGACTGCCGAAATCGCGATCCGCTCCCTTGTGGCAGCCGCCGACGAGGTGCTGGCAACCCTGCCCGGCCCGGGCGTGGCCGAGGTGCGGCTTGGCCTCAACCGCTGGCGCGATGGGGCGGTGACCCCGCATCACGGCGTGCATCACGGCGGCACCAATGCGGTCCTTGGCCATCTGCCCGCGGCCCTTGCGGCCCTTCACGTTACCCATCCTGATCTTGCAGGGGCGATTGCCGTGGCAGCACCGCATCTTCGCTGGATCACCTATGACCTCTATGGTCCTGAAATCGGGGCGGATTTCGCCAACGGCCATGCCTTTGCCTCGCTGATCGGCGAGGATGGCGCCATTCCCGCCCGCGACTTTGACCTTGGCCTCTTTCTCATCGCCCCCCATGTGCTTTACCGCGACCACCATCACGCCGCCCCCGAGCTCTATGTCCCCCTCACCGGCCCGCATGGCTGGCGCTTTGGCCCGGGCCGCCCGCTGGTCGTCAAACCGGCACTCCTCCCGGTCTGGAACCCGCCGCAGCGCCCGCATCTGACCAAGGTCGGCCCCACGCCCTTTCTGGCCCTGTACGGCTGGACCCGCGACGTGCAAGCCGCAGCCAGCGTCATCCCGGCCACCGACTGGCCCGCGTTGGAGGCTTTGCGCCTTGACCCCTGACCTGCTGATCGTGAACGCCCGGTGCGTCACCCTGAACCCGGCCGCGCCCGTCACCGACGCCGTGCTGATCCGCGACGGCCGCATCGCAGCGCTGGGCGCGGCTGCCAAGGCGGCCAAGGCGCCCGAGATCGACGCCGGTGGGCGGCTTCTGCTGCCCGGCTTTCAGGATGCCCATGTCCACCTTTTGAACGGTGGCACCGATCTCATTGAAACCGCCCAGCTTTATGACGCCACCACTCTGTCCGAGCTGCAATCCGCCCTTGGCAGGCACGCCCGGCGCTGGAGCGGCCCGATGGTCTGGGGTGCCGGCTGGCAATGCGGCTTTTTCGGCGACGCCAACCTGACCCGCGACATCCTCGACGCCGTGGTGCCGGACCGGCCCTGCCTGATCTATGACGGCAACTTTCACAACGCCTGCCTGAACACCAAAGCCTGCGAGATGGTCGGCATCACCGACGCCACCCCTGACCCGTTGAACGGCCACATCGTGCGCGACGCCGCGGGTCGTGCCACCGGCATGCTGCATGAAGAGGCAATCAACTGGGCCACCCGCGCCCTGCCCCGCACGAGCGACGCAACGCTGGCCCAGGGTTTGCGTGCCGGACAGGCCCATGCCAACCGCCACGGCATCACCGGCATCATCGACCCTGCCATCCAAAGCCACCACGCCCGCATCTATGGCGCTGCCGCCGCTGCGGGCGATCTGACCCTGCGGGTTGCAGGCGCCTGCCTTGTCCGCGCCAATGACACCGCCGACACCGCCCTGACGCGGCTGACCGCCCTGCGCGCCGCCCATGCCACCGAGGATTTTCACCTAAACGCCGCCAAGTTCTTCATGGACGGCGGACTGGAAAACCGCACCGCCGCGATGCTGGAACCCTATGCCGACGCCCTGGGCGGCAATGCCGACCTCATGTTCCCCCCCGACCAGATCGCAGCCCTGTTCTGCGCCCTTGATGCCGCCCGCTTCCAGATCCACGTCCACTGCATCGGCGACGCCGCCACCCGCGCCACACTGGACGGCATCGCCGCTGCCCGCCGCAGCAACGCCGACTGGCCCGCCCTCCACCAGATCGCCCATGTCGAGGTCGTGAACCCCGCCGACATCCCCCGCTTTGCCGCCCTTGGCGTCATGGCCAACATGCAGCCGCTGTGGGCCGCCCTTGACCCGATCATCCCCGAACCGACCTTCGCCATGATCGGCCCCGCCCGCCTGCCCCACACCTACCCCTTCCGCAGCCTGATCGACGCCGGAGCGCCCTTCTGCCTCAGTTCCGACTGGGCCGTGACGACCCTCAACCCGTTCGAGATCATCGGCACCGCCGTCACGCGCGAGCCACCCCGCCATCGCGGCCGCGCCGACCCCTTCCACCCCGAACAACGCCTGACCGTGGCCGAGGCCGTGCAAGGCTACACCACCGGTGCCGCAGCCGCCTGCTGGCGCGGCCATCATACCGGCCAGATCAGACCCGGCTTCTCTGCCGACCTGATCCTTCTCGACCGCGATATCCTGACCTGCGACCCCTACGAAATTGCCGAAACCCAGGTTCTTCTGACCCTGTTCAAGGGCCGCGCCGTTCACCGCCACGCCAATTTCATCTGAGGCCGCCATGACCGAAGACCATTACCCCCCGCGACTGATCGCCATGCTCGAAGCGGTCTGGGGTGAGGGTTTCATGTCCCCCGGCGGCCCGGACGAGGTGGCGCGCGTCGTGGGCGCGCACGACCTTGCCGGCAAGACCGTTCTCGACATCGGTTGCGGCGCGGGCGGCATCGACCTCGCTCTGGTGCGCAACCACGGCGCGGGCTTCGTTCTGGGCATTGATGTCGAGGACGCCGTGCTGGACCGCGCCCGCCAGCTTGTCAGCGCCGCGGGCCTCACCGACCGCATCGGGGTGGTCAAGGTCGCCCCCGGCCCGCTGCCCTTCCCTCCTGCCGCCTTTGACGTGGTGTTCTCCAAGGATTCCATCGTCCATATCCCCGACAAACACACACTGATGCGCGAGGTCTTTCGCGTTCTGCGCCCCGGCGGATGGTTTGCCGCCTCGGATTGGCTGATCGGCCACGACGGCACCCCCAGCCCCGAGATGGCCCGTTACATCGCAGCCGAAGGGCTCGATTTCGGCATGGCGAGCCCCTCGCGCTATGCCGATGCCCTGCGCCAGTCGGGCTTCGTCGATGTCGCCACCCAGTCCCGCAACCTGTGGTACCGCGATCAGGCCCGTCAGGA
>JANMCI010000199.1:0-2502 GCA_031361245.1 Rhodobacterales bacterium | reverse complement strand
TCGAGGCCGAGGCGGCGCATGGCACCGTGACCCGCCACTTCCGCGAACATCAAAAGGGCAAGGCCACTTCCACCAACTCGGTCGCCTCGATCTACGCCTGGACCGGCGGGCTGAAACACCGCGCCAAGCTGGACAACAACGACCAGCTGATGCGTTTTGCCACCACGCTGGAAAAGGTCACCGTGGATGCGGTCGAGGATGGCTGGATGACCAAGGACCTAGCCCTGCTGGTTGGCCCCGATCAGAAATGGCTGACCACGATCGGCTTTCTGGAAAAGGTCGATGACTATCTGAACAAGGCCCTCGGGGGCTGAACCTTTGGACAGACTGGCGCTGATATATGCCTGCGCCCAAGCAAACTGGTCGCCCGGTCTGGGCGATCCTTCGTGGGGTGGGCTGGGGCTGACGGGGCTTTACGTCTTGGCGAGCCTGCTGTTCTTGCGCACCATTCTGGCACGCGACGGCTGGCTGCCGCGAGAGCGGCTGATGTGGGTCGTCTGCACCCTCGCCGTGGTGTTTCTGGCGGTGAACAAGCAGCTGGATCTGCAGCAGACCGTCGTCTGGGTCGGGCGCTGCGTGGCCAAGCGCGAGGGTTGGTTCGATCAAAGGCTGGTCTTTCAACGCAGTTTCGGCATGGCGGTTCTGGCGCTCATGGCAGCCGGGATCCTCGCCCTTGGCTGGGCCAGCCGCGCGGTACTCAAGCCCAACTGGCCGCTCATTCTGGGCATGGTGCTGATGACCGGCTTTGTCATGCTGCAAGTCACCCGGTTCGAGCAGCTTTCCGGAGGTCTGGCGCAGGCCGTGGTTTCGCTGAGACTGCATCGCATCCTGGAAGGCACGGCCCTTTGCGTGCTGATCTGGGCGGCGCTGCGCAAACGCCCGCTTCTGACCTGAGAGCAGCCCCACCAATGGAAAAGGGCCGGTCTGCTGACCGGCCCTTGGTCCATTGACCGTCAGATCAGGCGCGGAACAACACGTCGTTCAACCCAAGGCGCGTCGGCACATAGCCAAACCGCTCCAGATAGGCGGCGGCGGCGTCATAGGAATTGTCGCGCGCCAGAAGTTCGACCCACAATGCCGGGCGGCGATGCTCAAGAATGCCTTTTGCCCCCTCCAGCACTTCGAGCTGCATCCCTTCGACATCAATCTTGATCAGATCCAGACGCTGCAGATCCTGCGGCTCGATCACGTCGTCCAGAGCGAACATCGAAACCTCTCCGCCATCGGCAGCAAAGAATGCCGTACCGCCCAGATTGCGCGCGTTGAAACGTGCCATCTGTCCCGACCCGGTTTTCGACCCGATCAGGCAATTGTAGGCCACCGCGCGACCGTCCAGCCCGTTCAGCTGGATGTTTGTGGCCAGCGTTTCATGGCAGTGCTCTTGCGGCTCGAAGGCCAGCACCTTGGCGGCGCCAAGGACTTTGGCGAAGAACACCGTGTGGTTTCCGATATTTGCCCCGACGTCGAGCACGACACTGTTGGCGGTGACCAGCCCGGCGGCTTGCACCATCGACAACAGCCGCGCCTCATAGAAATTCCGCGTCCGCAGGATCACCCGCTGTACGAAATCATCCTGCGCATCCGGCAGGGACAGCGCGATTCGATGCGCACCCGGGGCGTTGAAGCGCAGGATATGGCCCGCCTCAAGCAGCGCCACCCTTTGCAAATGCACCTGCTCATCCAGCAGCCGATTCATCACATCAAGTTTCTTGGAGATCGCCTCATTGGCGTCAAGCGGTTGGACGATCGATTCAAGTCCCACCACTGCCTTGAGGGAGGTTCGTTTGGTTGCCATGGTCTGCCTCGTTGTTTTGTTTTTTTGCCAGACTGCCACAGGAATTGACCCAAACAAGTGTTAACCATCAACCGGCCAACCATTCTGCGGCAAGCGTGGCCGCGATGCCGCGAAATGCTTGAAATTCCGGCATCATTCCTCATGGGTCGGGAGGTTTCTGCACAAGCGAAAGGTTCCTCTGGCCTTTCAGGTCAGTCTGAGGTATCGCCGCGCCAAAGCTGACAATAGAAAGAGACGCCCCGATGGAGCTCCGCAACATCGCCATTATCGCGCATGTCGACCATGGCAAAACCACACTCGTTGACGAGTTGCTCAAGCAATCCGGTTCGTTTCGCGACAATCAGGCCGTGTCCGAACGTGCGATGGACAGCAATGACATCGAGCGCGAGCGTGGTATCACGATTCTGGCCAAATGTACCTCCGTTGAACACAACGGCATCCGCATCAACATCGTCGACACCCCCGGCCACGCCGATTTCGGCGGCGAGGTGGAGCGGATCCTCTCGATGGTGGACGGGGTTTGCCTGCTGGTCGACGCCGCCGAAGGCCCGATGCCGCAGACCAAGTTCGTGACCGCCAAGGCCTTGGCATTGGGTTTGCGCCCAATTGTCGTGCTGAACAAGGTCGACAAGCCCGACGCCGAACCCGACCGCGCCCTGAATGAGGTCTTTGACCTTTTTGCCAATCTCGGCGCCACCGACGAACAG
>JANMCI010000158.1:0-2629 GCA_031361245.1 Rhodobacterales bacterium | reverse complement strand
GGCGCGCTGGTCTTTGCCGGCGCCGCGCCATGGATGACCCCACGCCGCCCCGGCTTTCGGATGTCGGTCCATATCGCCCGGCCCGACCCCTTTGATGATGAAGCCTATTTCGAGGAATGGGCAGCGGAGGCAAATGGCGTCTCACTGGAATTGCACCGCTATGACGGGGTCGGACACTATTTCCTTGACCCGGCGCTGCCCGACTTCGGGGCAGAAGCGGCAAAGCGGTGCCTTGAACGTTCCGTAGCCTTCCTGAACTCGCTTTAGGGCCGCACCCGCCTCACGCCCATATTCCGGCTTGGCCCCTCGGTCGCGCTGTGCGACCTTGGGGCAGACCACAGCGGATTGGACCAAATGCGCATTGCTGCCCTGCTCAGTCTGGCCCTTCTGGTGGCGTCGCCTCTTCGCGCCGAATGCGTCGGACAAAACCTGATTGCCGATCTGCCCGCAGACCAGCGCGCCGCGATCATGGCCGCCACCGCCGCCGTGCCCTACCCGGCCGGCAATCTCTGGCAGGCAACGCGGGACGGCCAGCAGATCACCCTCGTCGGCACCTTCCATCTCGATGACCCCCGCCACGCGGCCACGCTGAACGCCCTGACCCCCACGCTTCTGGCCGCCAAGACCCTGCTGGTCGAGGCCGGCCCGCAGGAAGAGGCGGCGCTGAAATCCTATGTCGCTGACCATCCCGAACGGCTGATCAACACGACCGGACCCACCCTGCCCGAAGCGCTGCCCGAGGCCGATTGGCTGCGCCTGTCTCAGGCGTTGCGCGACCGCGGCATCCCGCCGTTCTTCGCGGCCAAGATGCAGCCTTGGTATGTCTCGACCCTCCTTGCCATTCCGGCCTGCCAATTTGCCGAAGCCGCGGCGATGAACGGCCTTGACCGCCGCCTGATCGCGCTGGCGCAATCCCAAGGCATGACCGTCGCTGCGTTAGAACCCTTCGACACGATCTTCGCCGTTTTCGACGGCTTTGCCCAAGTCGACCAACTGGCCATTCTGATGCAGACACTCGACGCCAGCGCCGCTGATGACGACATGGCAGTCACCCTTGCGGACAGCTATTTCGCCGGCGAAAGCCGCCTGTTCTGGGAGTTTTCCAAGCTGCAGCTGAAAACCGTGTCTGGACTGACCGAAGCAGAGGTCGACCGCGAATTCGCCTTGGTCGAAGAGGCGCTGATCAACCGGCGAAATCGGGCCTGGATCGACCGGATCACAGCCGAGGCCGCACAGCGCCCGGTTCTGGTGGCCTTCGGCGCGCTGCATCTCTCGGGTGCAAACGGCGTGCTCAACCTTCTGGCCCGGGACGGCTGGACAATCACCCGCCTCGACCAATGACATCCCGTTCCGACAGCCTTCGCCGCGAGCAGGCGGCCAGCCTGCAGCACCTCGATCTGGGGCGCTTCGATGTCGGTCCGGGCAAGCGTCTGATCCCGATCTCGGGCTGGCTGATCACCACCGACAGCGGCCGTCGGATCCTCCTGGATACCGGGTTTCCGCCAGCCTATGCACAAGACGAACGCGGCATGGCCTTGGCCGATGGCCTCGACGCCTTTGGCCGTCTGGTGAACTTCGGGCCGCGACACACCATCCTCGGCGCCCTTTCCGGCTTGGGCGTGGCGGCTCGCGACATCAGTCATGTGTTGCTCAGCCATTCCCATATCGATCACGTGGGCGGACTGCCGTGCTTTCCCGACGCCGAGATCATCCTCAGCGCCACCGAACACGCGCTGCCGCGACCGCTGTATTTCGGCCGCGCACAGCCGATGGTCTGGCCCGACGCCCGTTACCGCCCCCTCGGCAGAACGACCCAGATCTGCCATGGTCTGCGGATGCTTGCCACACCGGGGCATACGGCCGGGCACATGTCCTGTCTGGTCAGCCTGCCCGGCGAGACCGTCGTTCTGGCCATAGACGCGATCAACCGGCACAGCGAACCCGCCGAAGGCTACCCCGACGCGACTGACCCGGCAACCGCCGCGGTGTCCGGCAGGCGGCTGCAGACCCTCGCCCGACGCCACCGCGCAACGCTTGTCCCCGGTCACGAACCCCTCGACGGTGGATCGCAGGACGAGGACAGGACGTGACGGCATCACATCGGCTGGGCCTGATCCTCGTCGCCATCTCGACCCTCGCATGGAGTACGGCGGGGCTTTTCACCCGCGCGATCCATGAAGACCTGCTGACCGTGATCGTGTGGCGCGGCTTTTTCGGCATGATCGGCTTGCTGGTCGTGCTGGTCGTCATGCAGGGGGCGCCGGGGCTGCGCAATCTTGTCCGGCTGGGGTCGGCGGGCTGGCTTTACGCGCTGATTTCCGGGTTGGGGATGCTGTGCTACATCACCGCGCTGCGCGAAACCTCGATCGCCCATGTTGCCATCATCTATGCCGTGGTGCCGTTCATGACGGCGGGCTTGGCCTGGGTCATGCTTGGGACGCCGCCCAGCAGATCGGCGCTTGCCGCCAGCATCGTTGCGCTGGCGGGTTCGGTCGTGATGGTGGGCCTTGGCAGCGACGGCACGCTCCTCGGCGACGGACTGGCCTTGTTGATGACCTTTGGCATGGCGCTGATGATGGTGATTGCCCGCCGGCACCCGGACATCCCGACCCTGCCCGCCGGCATCATG
>JANMCI010000132.1:0-8882 GCA_031361245.1 Rhodobacterales bacterium | reverse complement strand
CCTTGCCGACCACTGGCCCTCAGGTGATCTGCGGGCCGGGCGAAAATGCCGGCGTGGTCGATATTGGTGACGGCCAGGCGGTGATCTTCAAGATGGAGAGCCATAACCATCCCAGCTACATCGAGCCTTATCAGGGGGCGGCGACCGGGGTGGGCGGCATTCTGCGCGACGTGTTCACGATGGGGGCGCGGCCGATTGCGGCGATGAATGCGTTGAGTTTCGGCGAGGTGTCGCACCCCAAGACCGCGCATCTGGTCAAGGGCGTGGTCGAGGGTGTGGGCGGCTATGGCAATGCCTTTGGCGTGCCGACAGTGGGCGGGGAGGTCCGCTTTCATCGCAGCTATAACGGCAACTGTCTGGTTAATGCCTTTGCTGCGGGTTTGGCCGACAGTGACAAGATCTTTTACTCGGTCGCGTCCGGCGTCGGAATGCCGGTGGTCTATCTGGGGGCCAAGACGGGCCGTGACGGGGTTGGCGGGGCCACGATGGCATCGGCCGAATTCGACGACACGATCGAGGAGAAGCGCCCGACGGTGCAGGTCGGCGACCCCTTCACCGAAAAGCGCCTGCTCGAGGCTTGTCTGGAACTGATGGCCTCGGGTGCGGTCATTTCCATTCAGGACATGGGGGCCGCCGGCCTGACCTGTTCGGCGGTCGAGATGGGCGACAAAGGCGGTTTGGGCATCAAGCTGCAACTGGATCATGTGCCGCAGCGCGAGACCAACATGACGGCCTATGAGATGATGCTGTCCGAAAGCCAGGAGCGGATGCTCATGGTGCTGCGGCCAGAGAAAGAGGCCGAGGCACGGGCGATCTTCAAGAAATGGGATCTGGATTTCGCCATCGTGGGCGAGACGATTGCCGAGGACCGTTTTCTGATCCTGCATGGCAATGAGGTTAAGGCCGATCTTCCGCTGGCCAAGTTGTCTTCCAGCGCTCCGGAATATGACCGGCCGTGGGTGGAAACGCCGCCTGCAGCGCCCTTGGGGGCCGTGCCGGCGATTGGCGCCATCGAGGCGCTGTCGGTGCTGATCACCTCGCCCAGCCATGCCCACAAGGCGTGGGTCTGGGAGCAGTATGACAGTCAGGTGGGCGGAGACACGGTGCGCACGCCGGGCATGGGGGCGGGCGTGGTGCGGGTGCATGGCACGGGCAAGGCCCTGGCCTTTACCAGCGATGTCACACCGCGTTATGTCAAGGCCAACCCCTATGAGGGAGGCAAGCAGGCCGTAGCAGAGGCGTATCGCAATCTCTCAAGTGTTGGTGCCAAGCCATTGGCGACGACAGACAATCTGAACTTCGGCAATCCCGAGAAGCCCGAGATCATGGGGCAGTTGGTGGGGGCATTGAAGGGCATCGGCGCGGCTTGCATCGCTTTGGACATGCCGATCGTGTCCGGCAACGTGTCGCTCTACAACGAGACCGACGGCAAGGGCATCCTTCCGACGCCGACCATCGGGGCGGTTGGTATTCTGGCAAATGTTGGCCAGATGATCGCGGGCCAACCCAAGGACGGCGATGTGGCCGTGCTGATCGGCGAGACGCGCGGACATCTGGGGCAATCCGCCCTGCTGGCCGAAGCCTTCGGCATGGAAGAGGGCGATGCGCCGCCGGTCGATCTGGCGGCGGAACGCAAGCACGGCGAATTCATCCGCGCCAACCACAAGGCGCTGCGGGCGTGCAGCGATCTCAGCGATGGCGGCTTGGCGATGGCGGCGTTCGAGATGGCCGAGGGCGCGCGTCTGGGCGTCGTGCTGGAGGCTGGCGACATCCCGACGCTTTTTGGCGAGGATCAGGCGCGCTATCTGGTGGCCTGTGGTTCGGCGCAGGCGGGCAAGCTGATCGCCCGTGCCGCCGAGGCCGGAGTGCCCGCGTCGCGCGTCGGAAAATTCGGCGGCTCGGTCGTGCGGTTCGCCAAGGATGAGGCGCCCTTGAAGGCGCTGTCGGCCAGCTATCGCGGAGCCTTTGCCCGGGCGGTCGGGTGATGCCGTTATTCCGGGACTTGCCGGGCGTGGCCGCTGACCCATCCGCAGTCGGTGCCAGTCAGGAAATCTGGCTGTCCGAGGCCGGCCATCTGACACAATTCGGCTGCTTCATCCATGTTCTGCCCCCCGGTTCAGCCACCTCGCTGAAGCATTGGCATCAGGAAGAGGACGAATTGGTCTATCTACTTGACGGTACGCTGACGCTTATCGAAGGCGACGCTGAAATCGCGATGCAAAAGGGTGACTGCGCCACCTTCAAGGCCGGTGACCCGGTCGGCCATTGCCTGCGCAATGACGGTCCCGCCGAGGCGCGGCTTCTGGTTGTGGGCACGCGCAAACCGGCAGAGTGCATCACCTACCCGGACCATGATGTCATCCTGACCTATGACGACGACAAGGGGACCAAGGAGTTCCGCGATTTTGCCGGCAATCCGACTATCTCGGCCTATCTGAAATGACATTGCGGCAGGCTGTCCCGGATGATTTCGGCTTCATCCGAAGCCTGACCAGCGACCCTGCCAATGCTCCATTCATCGGCCATGATGATGAGGCGCAACTGACGGCGTATCTGGCGGACCCTCGGGTGCGGGTGATGATCTGGCAGGGTGAAGCGCCGCTGGGTTTTGCGATCTTTCGCGAGATCGGTCATGCCTCGGGCCGGGTGGAGCTTTTCCGGCTTGCCCTGGCGCAGACCGGCACCGGTCGGGGGCGGACCTTCATGGCCGCGCTGATCGACTTTGCCTTTCAGGACCTGAGTGCCGCGCGGCTGTGGCTGGACTGTTCGGGCGAAAACCCCAGAGCCCGGCGGCTTTACGAAAGGGCGGGCTTTCGACAGGAGGGATGCTTGCGGTCCCACTGGCACCGCCCTGCGCTGGGTCGGGCGGTCGATATGGTGTTCTATGGCATGATGAGGGACGAGGTTCCGGCCTTGCCGCTTGCATGATCTGCCCTTGCAGTGCCCCTGCCCCAGCCTTACATTTCGCGCAAGCGATCACAGGAGCCTAACTCATGCCGATGCAAGCTCGGGACATCGAAGATCTGATCCGCGCCAGCTTTCCGCAGGCCAGGATCACGATCACCGATCTTGCGGGCGACGGCAACCACTGGGCGGCCGAGGTGATCGACGCCAGTTTCAAGGGCATGAACCGGGTGCAGCAACAGCGCGCGGTCTATGCCAGCCTCAAGGGCAAGATGGACGGACCCAGCGGCGCGTTGCATGCGCTGGCGCTGACCACCAAAGCCCCGGAATAACAAAGGACACTCAAGATGAGCGCAGTTGACCAAATCAAGGATACCGTGACCCAGAACGACGTCGTTCTGTTCATGAAGGGCACCAAGATGATGCCGCAATGCGGGTTTTCCAGCCGCGTGGCGGGGGTGCTGAACTACATGGGCGTCGAGTTTGCCGATGTGAACGTGCTGGCGGACGCGGAAATCCGGCAGGGCATCAAGGACTTTTCGGACTGGCCGACCATCCCGCAGCTTTACGTCAAGGGCGAGTTCGTGGGCGGCTGTGACATCGTAACCGAAATGATGTTGTCGGGAGAGTTGGACGCGCTGCTGGAGGCCAATGGCGTCAAGTTCGACAAGGACGCCGCCAACAAGATCCGCGAAGCCAACGAGGGCTGACCCTTGGGGAATGGCAGGCCGGGCAATAAGGGCGTGTCCTGCCCGTGACTTACGGGGCCCGGCAGTCGGTCAGGCGAGGTTCTTCCGTGCCCTTTTCGCCGTCGTGCCACAGCAAGGTGCCGACGCCTTCGCTGATTTGCCACACATAATTCGACCCGTCTGACGGCCAGGAATAGCGGGTGTCCTGTGACGGTCTCTGCACTTTGAGCAGCCTGTAGTCGGCGCCATCCACCGTAATGACCACCGAGCCAGTGCCATCGGGCTCTTGTCCGAATGCCACTGGCAATTTCACGTCTCCCCCGCAGGTGTATTCCACGGAACCAGTCGGTGGGGGGCAATTGCCCAGCACTTCACAGACGCAGCCTGCCAAAGGCAGGATCAGGGCCACCGCCCAGCCAGCGTTCAATTGACCCGCTCTTCCACCGCAGCGGCAAGCGCCTCGGCCCGGGCGGCCAGTTCGGCCAGTTGGTCGGTCACCGATTGCGGCACCACCGGCACTTCAATCCGGGTGGGGGCGGCGGCGGGCTGAGCCTCGATCTCGGCCAGCCTGGCCTTCAGGGTGCGGTTCTCATCTTCGACCGACGCGGTGCGGTCGGCCAGCATCAGACCCGCCATCAACAGCATACGCGCCTCGGGCAGGCGGCCAAGCTGGCTGAGGATCGGCTGCGCTTCGCTGTCCAGCATCTTGGCGGCAGCGTTCAGGAAATGCTCCTCACCAGCGCGGCATGACACAAAGAAGCTGCGACCGCCGATGACGATTTCAAGTTCAGGCATGGGCGCGGGCCTCCTCTGCGTCGAGAATCGGGACAAGGGCCGACATGATGTCATTCATTTCATTGGCTTCGGCAGCGCGGGTTGCCCGCAGCGCTTCCAGTTCGGCCAGCATGGCGCGGTTGATCAGCGAGGGGTCGACGACACCCTGTTCAGCGGCTTCGCGCAGGCGGCGCAGGTCCTCGCGCAGCTGTGCCACGGTCGACGACAGGCGCTGCACATCCAGCCCCTGCGCGTCAAGCGCGCGGGTCAGCGTTTCAACCTCGGACTTCAGCCCGCTTTCGGTGCTGCCGCCCTGTTCCCGGATGGCGCGCAGACGATCGGTCAGTTGGGCATTGGCCATCCGCTCTTCATCAAGCGCGTCCTGAAGGGCAGCCAGGGCCGCGGTATCGGCGGGCACAGCGGCAGCCTCAACTGGTTCGCGCGCGGTGTGAGCGGCCGACAGCGCCTCAACCCCGGCACTGATCCGTGCGAAAGCGGCCGAAATGCGCTGTTCGAGTTCCTCTAGCTGCGCCATACGCTGCCCTTTCCCAATTCCACTTGTGCACAGCTTGATAATCGCAAGCGGCATTCGTCAAGGCCGTTCTTGCCACAAGATACGGCCATGCGCGGCTTTGAGGTGCACGAACGGCCCCGGCTGCGCTTGATCTTGCGCGCAAGGCTGGTATTCAGCGGTGCATCCCTTGCTCAAGACAGGAAGAACCCAGTGGACATCGAAACCCTGCGCGCCCGCCACCCCGACCACTGGAAGCGCGCCTGCGCGATCCGCACTCTGACGCTGGACGCGGTCGCCGCGGCCAATTCCGGTCACTCGGGCATGCCGATGGGCATGGCCGACGTCGCGACCGTGCTGTTCGACAAGCACCTGCGCTTTGACCCGAAGGCGCCGCACTGGCCCGACCGCGACCGCTTTATCCTGTCGGCGGGCCACGGCTCGATGCTGCTGTATTCGCTTTTGTACCTCACCGGCTACGAAGACATGACGCTGGAGGAGATCCGCAACTTCCGCCAATGGGGCTATCGCACCGCCGGTCACCCGGAATACGGCCATGCCCGCGGGATCGAGACGACAACCGGGCCGCTGGGTCAGGGACTGGGCAACGCCGTGGGTTTTGCAATTGCCGAAGCCTCGCTCAAGGCCAAGTTCGGGCCCAAGGCCATCAATCACCGCACCTGGGTGATCGCCGGCGACGGCTGCCTGATGGAAGGCGTTAGTCAGGAGGCGCTGGCCCTTGCGGGCAAGCAGAAGCTCTCGAACCTGATCGTGCTGTGGGACAACAACGGCATCACCATTGACGGCAAGGTCTCGCTGTCGGACATCACCGACCAGAAAGCGCGGTTTGCGGCCAGCGGCTGGGACGTCTTTGACTGCGACGGTCATGATCCGGACGAGATCGACCGGACCCTCAGGGCGGCCAAGGCCAGCACCGGGCCGACGCTGATTGCCTGCCGCACCCATATCGCGCTGGGCTCGTCGGCACAGGACACCAACAAGGGGCATGGCGCGCTGACGGATGCCAAGCTGATCGCCGACACCAAGGCAGCCTATGGCTGGGATTACCCCGCCTTCACCATTCCCGCCGACGTCAAATCGGAATGGGAGGCGATGGGGGCAAAAGGCGCCGCTGCGCGGGCCGAATGGGAAGCGCATATGGCCACCCTGCCCGCCCCGCGGCGGGCCTTGTTCGAGCGGATGTTTGCGGGCGACGCGCCCAAGCAGCTGAAAGCGGCGATCAACGCGGTCAAGAAGCAGGCCGTGGCTGACGCGCCAAAGCTTGCGACACGGTCGGCCTCGGAAAAGGTGCTGACGGCTATCAACCCGGTCATGCCCGAAACCATCGGAGGCTCGGCTGACCTGACCGGATCGAACAACACCAAGACGCCGGATCTGGGCACGTTTACCGCCGAGGATCGCAAGGGACGCTATATCTATTTCGGCATCCGCGAACATGGCATGGCAGCAGCGATGAACGGCATGGCGCTGCATGGCGGCGTGCGCCCCTATGGCGGCACCTTCATGTGCTTTACCGACTATGCCCGCCCGGCAATGCGCCTGTCGGCGCTGATGGGCGTGCCGGTGGTCTATGTGATGACGCATGACAGCATCGGTTTGGGCGAGGACGGCCCGACCCACCAGCCGGTCGAGCATCTGGCGATCAGCCGCGCCACGCCCAACACCCATGTCTTCCGTCCCGCCGATCTGGTGGAAACCGCCGAGGCGTGGGAACTGGCGCTGACCACCAAATCCACGCCTTCGGTGCTGGCGCTGAGCCGTCAGAACCTGCCGACGGTCCGCAAGACCCACTCGTTCGCCAACCTGTCGGCCAAGGGGGCCTATGTGCTGGCCGAGGCTACGGGGGCGCGAAAGGTCATCCTGATCGCCACCGGGTCAGAGGTTGAAGTCGCCCTGAAGGCCCGTGACGCGCTGGAGGCCGAGGGCATTGGCACCCGTGTCGTCTCGATGCCCTGTATGGAGCTTTTCGCCCAGCAGGACGAAGCCTATCGCAGGCGCATCCTGCCGGCCGGTCCGGTGCGGGTTGCCGTCGAGGCGGGGGTCCGGGCTGGCGGCTGGGATCGCTGGTTGCTGGGTGAGCGGGGGCGCGAGGCCAAGGCGGGCTTTATCGGCATGTCGGGCTTTGGCGCCTCGGCCCCGATCGACCGGCTGTACAAGGAGTTCGGCATCACCGCCGAGGCAACGGCAGCGTTGGCTAAAAGCCTGCTGTAACGCGCAAAGGGTCAAGATTTTTCGCGTGGAAGATCTTGACCCTGCGCTTTTGGCAGAAAGCGTTCCCAGATTGGCCCGATGATGCGGGTCACGACGGGGATCAGCACGAAGCCCAACACAATACCGATCACCCCGTTGATCGCGGCCGCAACCACCCAATGGACCGCCCCGGCCATGGACGGCACCTGGTGGGCGGAGGCTTCGGCCACGGCCTCGATCTGATGGGCGGTCCAGCCCCAGCCAAGTTGCTCGGCCCCATGGGTCAGGATCGACCCACCGACCCACAGCATCGCCGCCGTGCCCACAAGGGACAGGAAATCCATCAGCTTCGGCATGCCCAGCACCAGCCCACGTCCCAGCGCCCGCGTCGGCGCAAAACGCCCGCGTCGGGCCATGAACAGGCCGACGTCATCCATCTTAACAATCAGCGCCACCGACCCATAGACCACCACTGTTATGCCGACGCCGACGATGGCCAACGTTAGCGCCTCCATCCAGAACACCGAACTGGGGATGGCCGCCAAGGCGATGGTCATGATCTCGGCAGACAGCACGAAGTCGGTCTTGATGGCGCCGGCCACCCTCACCTCCTCCAGATGAGCCGGGTCCTTGGTGTCGAAATCTTCCTCTACCTCGGCGTCGCCATGAGGAAACAGGGCGTGAAACAGCTTCTCCGCCCCTTCAAAGCACAGATAAAGCCCGCCGATCATCAAAAGCGGCGTGATGCCTTGCGGGTAGAAGGCAGACAGGGCAAGGGCGGCGGGCAGCAGGATCAATAGCTTGTTCTTCAACGAGCCCAAGGCGATGCGCCAGATGATCGGCAACTCGCGTTCGGCAGCAAAACCGTGGGCGTATTTCGGCGTGACGGCAGTGTCGTCAATCACCACACCCGCGGCCTTGGCCCCCGACTTGGCTGCAGCCCCCACGATGTCGTCGATGGACGACGCCGCCACTTTGGCAATAGCCGCCACATCATCCAAAAGCGCCAGCAGTCCGCTCATTCACCTGATCCCTTATGCGTCTGGATGCTATTTAGTCATGCCACCGCCAAAGGCAATCACTGTGTCTTGTTAGCGCCAACGTGAATAGATTGCGCTAACATACTGATTTTCCGTTGTTTTGGCGGTTTTCGTCCGCCTCGGCTTGACCTATCACCCAAGGGGAATCTTCCGAACTCTTGAGGCAGGCATGACCATTACCATCGGAATCAACGGCTTTGGCCGCATTGGACGCTGCACTTTGGCTCATATCGCGGAAAGCAAACGAAACGATGTGCAGGTCGTGGCGATGAATGCGACCGGGCCGATCGAGACCAACGCGCATCTGTTGAAATACGAGTCCGTTCATGGCCGGTTTGGCGGCCAGATCCGGGTCGAAGGCGACACCATGGACCTTGGCCATGGACCGATCCGGGTGATGTCCACCTACAATCCCGAAGAACTGGACTGGGACGGCGTCGATGTGGTGCTGGAATGCACGGGCAAGTTCAACGACCGCGACAGGGCGGCGGTCCATCTGACGCGCGGGGCCAAGCGGGTGCTGGTCTCGGCCCCGGCCAAGCGTGCCGATCTGACGGTGGTGTACGGGGTCAATCACCGCAAGCTGCTGACGGACCACCTCGTCGTCTCCAACGCCTCCTGCACGACGAATTGCCTCGCCCCGCTGGCCAAGGTTCTGAACGACTCGCTGGGCATCGAAAGCGGGATCATGACCACGATCCATTCCTATACCGGCGATCAGCCGACGCTGGACCGCCGCCACAAGGACCTCTA
>JANMCI010000103.1:0-3106 GCA_031361245.1 Rhodobacterales bacterium | reverse complement strand
GTGGACAGAAAGACGTCCGACGCGTCCTCGATCACGATGTCCTCGATCCGGACAACCCCGCTGGTCGGGCCGGTCAGGTCAAGCCCGATATGGCCGTTGACCGGGGCAAGGCCCCAGACCATGTCCACGCCCTGCCGGTTGCCCGACCCGATGATGGCCGAAACGGTGACGACCTGCCCAAAGGAGGTCAGCTGCACCGCAGGCCCGGTCTGCACCGCCGTGGTGACATTGGCCCCGGACGAATCGCCCGCCCAAGCCGCAATCCGCACCGCCGGCAGCGCGCCGCTGATCGCCTTGACCTTGGCCGTGACACGCAGATAAAGCCCCGGCTCGAAGGGGATCGACTGGAAGCAGCGCAGTTTCATGGTCGAGAGCGTCTTGGTCAGTTCCAGACAGCCGCCGAAATCCTGATCCGATGGCACATAGGCCGCGTTGGATTGCGACGCATAGCTGCCCTGTCCCGTCAGCCCGTCTTCCCGCGACCACAGATTGAGCCCCGCCGAAAACGGCGGTGGCATCAGGACCAGCCCCTCGGTAATTGCCTTGTTCATGCCTAAACCCTTTTCCGTTGCGCCACAGGGGCCGATGCCCTTAGCGCGAAAAGGGGTAGCAAGGGATTGTTAACGGCGCGAAAGGCGGGCGCGCGCTGCCCGCCGCCTGCGCGCAACGGCGGGGGCGGAGCGGGGGTTTCACACCCCCGGGACGGACCGGCTCGCTGAGCCGCCCCGTCCTGCCCCCGTGGAGTATTTCAAAAGGAGCAAATGGGCAGGGGGTCAGGCCCCGATGTCGGCCGATTTCTGCATCTGGACCGCGTTGATCAGCCAACCGTCCGGCCCCTCGACCATCTGATAGTCCAGCAGATAGGCCTGGCCCTTCTGATCGGTGATCCGGACCCGCTGCCACAGCGTGCCTGCCACCGTCCGCAGATCCTGCATTTCGACCCGCGCCGGGTTGACCACCATCGGATAGCCGGTCACGACCATCGAGGCGAAATTCTCGGTCGGTCCGAAGATCTGGTGGATCGTGGGCGAGGCGAACGCATAGGCGCGCTCGAAGTCTTCGGCGCGGAACGCCTCGATCTGGGCGGTGATGGTTTGCTGGATTGGCTCTTCCTGCGCTGTCGCAGGCCAAGCCAGCAGCGCCGCCAAGGCTGCGATGATGTGCAGTCGCATGACTTTTCCCCTTCTGACGTCCCCGATCAGAAAGCTAGACCGGGGCCGGCCGCGGTCAAGTCATTTTCCCGCGATCAGTTCGCCGCGCAGCGCCCGGTCGATCAGAGCCACGGTTTCGCTGACCCCGTAAAGTGCCACGAACCCGCCAAAGCGCGGCCCGTCGCTGGCCCCCAGCAGCACCTCGTAAAGCGCCTTGAACCAGTCGCGCAGCGGTTCGAACCCGTGCTCCTTGCCGACGGCAAATACCATCGTCTGCAGGCTTTCGTCGTCGCGCGGGCCATCCCACGCCGCCAGCCGCGCCCGCAGATCCTCGATCGCCTTGCCCTCCTGATCCGTGGGCAGCCGGAACACCCGGGTCGGTGCGATCCTGTCGGCGAAATAGCGCACCGCAAAGCCCGCCGCCGCATCCAGATCGGGGTTCTTCTCCGGGCTCGCGTCGGGCGCATATTTCTTGATGAACCCCCACAGCCCCGCCGCATCCGTGGCCCCGGCGACCGAGGCGAGGTTCAGCAGCATCCCGAACGTCACCACCATATGGCTGGCGGGGGGCTTGCCGGAATGGATGTGGAACACCGGGTTGTTCACCTGCGCGTCAATGTCCTGCGCCGGATAGGCGCGCAGCTGCTGGTGATATTCATCCACCGCCCGCGGGATCACGTCGAAATGCATCCGCTTGGCGGTCTTGGGCTTTTGATACATGAAATAGGACAGGCTCTCGGTCGCCGCATAGCTCAGCCATTCGTCGATGGTCAGCCCGTTGCCCTTGGATTTCGAGATCTTCTGCCCGGTTTCATCCAGGAACAACTCATACGCCATATGGTTGGGCTTGCGCCCGCCCAAGACCTCGCAGATGCCGTCATAGATCGGGGTGTTGGTCGAGTGGTCCTTGCCATACATCTCGAAGTCCACATCCAGCGCCGCCCAGCGGGCGCCGAAATCGGGCTTCCATTGCAGCTTCACATGACCGCCCGTCACCGGCAGCGTCCACTCTTTTCCGGTCTCGTCGTCAAAGGTGATCGTGCCGTCCCTGGCGTTCACCTCCTTCATCGGCACATAAAGGACCCGCCCCGTCTCGGGGTGGATCGGCAGAAAGCACGAATAGGTCTGCTGCCGCTCCTCGCGCAAGCTGGCCAGCATGATCGCCATGATCGCGTCATAGCGCTCGCACGCCAGCAAGAGCGTCGCATCAAAACGGCCGGACTTGTAGAATTCGGTGGCGCTGATGAACTCGTATTCGAACCCGAACGTGTCCAGAAACCGCCGCAACATCGCGTTGTTGTGATGGCCAAAGCTCGGGTATTCGCCGTAGGGGTCGGGCACCGAGGTCAGCGGCAACTGCATGTGCTGGCGCAGCATCTCCTGACCCGGGACGTTCTCCGGCACCTTGCGCATCCCGTCCACATCGTCGGAAAAGCAGATCAGCCGCGTTGGAATGTCCGAGATCACCTCGAACGCCCGGCGGATCATCGTCGTGCGCGCCACCTCGCCAAAGGTCCCGATATGCGGCAGCCCCGACGGCCCATAGCCGGTCTCGAACAGCACATGGCCCTTTTCCGGCGCCTTTTTCTCATACCGCTTCATCAGCGCGCGCGCTTCTTCAAAGGGCCAGGCCCTGGACTTCATCGCCGCATCGCGCAGTGCTGACATCTTCTTCTCCATCGCACCCCATTGGCAGAGCGCCCCGTTCCTCTATTGCCCCGCGCCCCCATGGTCAATAATCTCCGCCCCAACACAGGAGTTCCCATGCAAGACACCCCCGCCTCACTGTCGCCCCAGGACGCCCTCGTCGCGGTGATGATCGCCGTCTCCGCCTCGGACCAGCAGATGAGAACACCCGAACTTGTCGCCATCCAGCGCATGGTCAACCACATGCCGGTCTTTGCCACCTATGACCTCGACCGCATCCGCGTCATCGCCCAGACCGTGTTCGACCT
>JANMCI010000094.1:0-3489 GCA_031361245.1 Rhodobacterales bacterium | reverse complement strand
TGCAACCCGGTGATCTGGCGATCTTCACCGCCGATCATGGCAATGACCCGACATGGACGGGCACCGAGCACACCCGCGAAAGGGTGCCGGTCGTCTGCGCCGGGGTGCCTGCGGGACAGATCGGGCTGTGCGGATTCGTCGATGTCGGGGCCTCGGTCGCGGCCCATCTTGGGGTTGCGTCGCGGGGCTTGGGAAAGAGCTTTCTGTGAAACCAAAGGTCGAGCTTCACCTGCATCTGGAGGGGGCCGCCCCGCCCGCCTTCATCAGAGGACTGGCCAAACGCAAGCACATGGACCTGTCCGGCCTTTTCACCGAGAACGGGTCCTACAAGTTCACCGATTTCTGGCATTTCCTGAAGGTCTATGAAGCCGCGGTGACAACCCTGCAAAACCCGCAGGATTTCCATGACCTGACGCTGGCCGTGCTGGAGGAAAGCGCCCGGAGCGGGGTGGTTTACACCGAGATCTTCCTGTCGCCCGATTTCTGCGGCAACCGCGATCTGGGGGCGTGGCGCGAGTACCTGCACGCCATTCGGGAGGCTGCGGCTACGGCCGAGACGACCATGGGCATCACCATGCGCGGCATCGTGACCTGCATACGCCACTGGGGGCCCGACAAGGCCCGCCAGGCGGCGCTTTGTGCGGCGGAAACGGCGGGGTCTTTCATCACCGGCTTTGGGCTGGCGGGGGACGAGAAAGTCGGCAAGCCCAAGGACTTCACCTATTGCTTTGACATGGCGCGCGAAGCGGGGCTGCACCTGACCGCCCATGCCGGCGCATGGGGTGGACCGGACTCGGTGCGCGATGCCATCGGTGACCTGCGGGTCGAACGCATCGGCCACGGGGCGCGCGCCATCGAGGACATGGCGCTGGTCGAGGAAATCGCCGAACGCGGCGTGGCGCTGGAGCTTTGCCCGGGCTCGAATGTCGCGCTGGGCCTGTACCCCTCGTTCCGCAAGCATCCCATTGGCGAGATGCACCGGCGCGGGGTCAAGGTCACCATCTCGACCGACGATCCGCCGTTCTTTCACACCACTATGGAGCGCGAATACCAGATGCTGCACGAGGCCTTTGACTGGGACGACGGCGTGTTTGCCGACATCGCCCGGACCTCGCTTGACGCGGCCTTCTGTGACGCGGATACCAAGACCAGAATTCGCAAAACGCTGGAGGCTGCCGATGCTTGAGAACCTGACCGTCGTTTCGCACCCGCTTGTGCAGCACAAGCTGACGCTGATGCGGGAAAAGGACACCTCTACCGCGTCGTTCCGCCAGCTTCTGCGCGAGATCAGCCTGCTTCTGGCCTATGAGGTGACGCGCGAACTGCCGATGACGACCAAGCGGATCGAAACGCCGCTGGAAGCGATGGACGCCCCCGCCATCGAGGGGCGCAAACTGGCGCTCGTGTCGATCCTGCGGGCGGGCAACGGGCTGCTGGACGGCATTCTGGAACTGATCCCGGCAGCGCGCGTGGGCTTCATCGGCCTTTACCGCGACCCCGAAACGCTGCAGCCTGTGCAATACTACTGCAAGCTGCCCGACCATCTGGAGGACCGGGTCTGCATCGTGGTCGATCCGATGCTGGCGACGGGAAATTCATCGGCTGCAGCGGTGACGTTATTGAAACAATCAGGAGCAAGGAACATCCGCTTTCTGTGCCTTCTGGCGGCCCCCGAGGGCATAAAGCACATGCAAGAGGTCCATCCGGACGTGCCGATCGTCACAGCGGCTGTGGATAGCCACCTGAACGATCATGGATATATTGTGCCCGGGCTAGGAGATGCGGGCGACCGCATGTTTGGCACTAAATAGCGGCATTTGCCCTTTACTCAGAAACAATCATGATACATGATTCAGCCCAACTACTGGGGGGTAGTCATGTTGTCAAAAGGTCTCCACGCCGTAGTTTGGGCCACCGTCCTGTCAGCTGGCCTTGCCGGAGCGCAAAGCCTTGCGCAGATCGGCGGACCGGCAAACCTGCCGCCAGCCGGTTTCACCGGGCAGCAATTCGTTGACAACCGCGGATGCCTGTTCCTGAAGGCCGGCTATGGCGCGACGGTGAACTGGGTGCCGAGGGTGGACCGGCGGCATATGCCGCTGTGCGGCTTTCCTCCGACATTCGGGGCGGCCGTGATCGCGGCGGTCGAAGCGGACATGGCGCCCGATCCTGAAGCCCGAGTGGTTGTGGCCGCACCGGTCGCAGCCGCCAAGCCGGTCGTCGTGGCGGCGGCGCCGCAAGCCCAAGTCGCAGCGCCCGCAGCAGCACCCCGCAAATCGTTGATGGAGGTGCTGTTTGGCAGCCCGGCGACTGCAAGCCCTGCCCGCCCCGCGACCGCCCGGCCAACCTATGTCGCGGCGGATCTGGCCGGACCGGCATCGGGACAGATCGCGTGTTGGCCTGCGGCGCCAAAGCTGGAACGGGTCCTGTTGCGCGCCGGTGGCACTGCCCTCGTCTGCACCCGTGGCGACGGAACCCTGACCGGGTGGCTGCCGCCGGGATTTCCGCAAGGTGCGGGGACTGGTGCTGCCTTGACCGGCCCACGGCTCACCCCCGGGATCATGGCAGGAGCGAGCCTTATCGGCGGGACCGTGCGGACTGTCGCAGCGACGACGGCCAGCAACGCAATCCCGACGCCACCCAAGGGCTACAAACTGGCTTGGGAGGATGACCGGCTGAACCCGATGCGCGGAGTGGGCACAGCGACCGGACAGGCTCAGCAGGATGCGATCTGGACGCGGACTGTCCCGGCCGTTCTCGTGACGGCGGCTCCGACTGCGAAGGCGGCACTGCGGGCGCAAGTGACGGTGTCGACGATGTCGGCACCCCAAGCGACGGAGCAAGCGGCACCAGCCGTGCAAGCACGACCCGCGGCACAGGGTGGCGCGTCCTATGTGCAGGTCGGCACATTCGGGCAGCCGGCCAATGCCGAGGGGGTAAAGGCGCGACTGAAGGCACTGGGACTGCCGGTATCGACAGCCAAGATCACCAGCAAGGGCAAGGTCCTGCAGGTGGTTTATGCCGGCCCGTTCCGGTCAGCGGCAGATGCACAGGCAGCCCTGGGGATGGCGCGGGGCGCAGGCTTTGGCGATGCCATTTTGAAGTAGATTTACCGAATCCAGGCGCGGGCCTCGACAAGGGGACCCGTACGTCGGGCAAGATCGAGCAGAAAAAACGGCACCTCACCCCTCTGACCTCACGGTCAGGGGGGATTTCCTTGTGGCCGTGCCTTGCAAACGGAGTGCCCGGTACGGCGCGCGTCCAAGACAGGCGAGCCGTTGGTGCCGGGGCGTGTCGCGACCGGGAACCTGCCCGGACGCGGCACGCTCTGGCTGTGCGCCTTCATCAACTTTGGTCTTGTCTCGTATTCGTGCCGCTCCAAGTGCTCGTTTAGGCCACCTTGCGTTCGAAGGCCAAGGGGCTTTTTCCTCCCAATGCTGAATGCCGACGGCGTGGGTTATGGAAGCCGTTGATGTATTGGAAGATGGCGGT
>JANMCI010000010.1:0-2055 GCA_031361245.1 Rhodobacterales bacterium | reverse complement strand
GCCGCCATGACCACCTCGAACCCAGCCCCGGCCAGCGCCCGGGCGATGCCGAACCCGATCCCTTGCTGCCCCCCCGTCACCAAGGCCCGCTTCATGCCCGCCCTCCCGCGATATGCTCTGCCGTGCGCAGCGCCAGCGCCGAAATCGTCAGCGACGGATTGACCGCCGCCGAAGTCGGCAGGACCGAGGCATCGACGATATAAAGATTGTCCAGATCATGGGCCTTGCACCACTGGTCCACCACGCTGGACCGGGGATCCGCGCCCATCCGGGCCGTGCCGCATTGGTGGCTCGGCGTGCGGCGGTCAAAGGCCCGGCTCAGCGTGATAGGATAGCCTGCCCGCTTCAGCACCGCCTTCAGCTTGGCCACCAGCGCCAGATGCGCCTCCCAGTTCGACCGCTTCCAGTCCAGCACGATCTGCGCGCCCCGCAGCGTCACCCGGCTTTCGGGGTTCGGCAGGTCCTCCGACATTGCCAGCACATCCACGGCATGGCCCGCGATCCATTTGGCCAACGGCAACGGGATCGGCGTGTCCGAGGCAAGGATCGGCCCTGAAATCTTGCCCAGCATCTGGATGTTGCCCAAAGGCGCGCCCCCCGGGCCGCCCGTCAGGTAAAAATCGTTCACCATGATGGTCTTTTGATAAACCGCTCCGTTGCGCCGCAAGGGATGAATGCCCAGCACCGCGCTCAGATTATGGTTCATGAAATTGCGGCCCACCTGATCGGAACTGTTGGCCAGCCCCGACGCGAGCAGCAGCGCCGCCGTCTGCACCGCCCCCGCACACAGCACGACAATCGGCGCGCTGACCACACCCTGACCCTCGACCTCGACCCCGCTGATCCGCCCCCCCTCCGCCACCAGTCGCAGCACGCGGCTGTTTGGCGCAAAGGTTACATTGGGATGCTGCAGGGCGAGGTTCAGCCCGATGGTCTCGGCATCCATCTTGCCGCCGCAGGTGTTTGGAAACGCGTCCCACGGCGTCTGCCCCTTGGCCAGCCATTTCTGGATGTCCACTCCCAAAGGCAGGCTGGCGGGGTGCAGGCCCACCCCCTTCAGCCGCCGCCTAAGATCGGCAATCGGGGCCTCATCCGGCACCGGGGGAAAGTCGTAGTCCCCCGAATGGCGCGGCTCTGACGGATCCTGCCCCAGAACGCCCCGCACCTGATAAAGCTTCTCCGCCGCCTGATAATAGGGCTCGATCGTGTCGTATGAAATCGGCCAGCCCGCCGTGGTGCCGCCGATATGGCGCAGCGGCTGGAAATCCTCTGCCCTGTAGCGCAGCAGCACCGCGCCATACAGCTTGGAATTCCCCCCCGCCACATAGTAATTGCCCGGATTGAAGGCCTTGCCCTCACCGTCCAGCCAGAATTCCTCGGGGCGAAAATGCCCGTCGCGAAAGATCGCCAGTTCATCCCGCGAGGCGGGCGTGTCCTCCATCCGCGCGCCGCGCTCCAGAATCAGGATGCGCCGCCCCGACGGCGCCAAGGCCGCCGCGAGCGTGGCGCCCCCCATGCCCGAGCCGATGATGATGACATCCGGCTGCATCACCGCACCCAGTTCGCCCTTGTCCGCCCCACCCGCATGGCCACCGTCTTGATCTCCATGAATTCGTCCAGCCCGAACCGCCCGATCTCGCGCCCAGAGCCCGACTGCTTCATGCCCCCGAACGTCATCTCGGGAAACCCGTCCATCCAGGTGTTGGTCCAGATCGTCCCGGCCTGCACCCTGCGGGCAAATTCCAGACAGGTATGGACATTCTCGCTCCACACTCCCGCGCTCAACCCGTATGAGGCATCATTGGCCAGCGCCACCGCCTCGTCCAGCGTGCGAAAGGTCAGAACCGCCAGAACCGGTCCGAACACCTCTTCGCGGGCAATCGCCATGTCGGGCGTGACCCCGGTCACGACGGTGGGCTGGTAAAACTCGCCCGGCAATCCTGCCACCACCATCGGCCCGCCGCCCAGAACCACCCGGGCCCCCGCCGCCACCGCCGCCTTGACATACCCGTCAATCTTGCCCTGATGCGCGGTCGAGACGATGGCCCCGACCTG
>JANMCI010000574.1:0-3427 GCA_031361245.1 Rhodobacterales bacterium | reverse complement strand
GGCGCGGACCTTGCCGCCCCGGTGCTGTTTCAAACCTTCGCCCGGCTGAAACCCGCACTGACCCCGCAACCCCCTGCCCCGGCCGAAACCCTGCTCTTGGCCAATGCCCAATTGCCGCAACCGCTGCGCCAGTTCCGCTCGCGCTCTGCCGCGTTCGAGCCTGCGGCGGACGGCCCCAGCATCGGTTTTCCGCCCGACGGCGCCGAGGTCGAACTTTTGCCCGAGGGGCTGATGGTCCGTGTCGAAGGCGGCACGGCCCCCTTCACCTGGCTCGCCAACGGCGCACCGGTCGTCAGCGCCGACCGCGCCCGCGAAAAACTGCTGGCCGATCTTGGCCGCGGCTTCGTCACCCTCTCCGTGATCGATGCCGATGGCCGCTCGGCCCGCGCCTCGGTCAGATTGCGCTGAAAAGCCGCCCGATTTGCACCTTGCCAAATACTCCACAGGGGGGAGGGTCAAGGGTTCAACGAACCCTTGACCCTTGGGGGATGTGACATCCCCCTCGGCCTTTCAACTTGGCCGGACGCGGTCAGGATGCGCTGCGGCAACCTGTGGCACCTTGGCCAGTCGCGCCGCGATCCCGGCGATCAGCGGAAAGTCCGTCAGGTCCATGCCAAGGCGCTCGGCGTTATAGACCTGCGGCAGCAGTGTCACATCGGCCATGCTGACAGCATCGCCGTGCGTGTAGCGGCCCGCCTTGCCGTCACCCAGCATCGCTTCCAGCGCCGAGAACCCCTTGACGATATAGTGGCGCATCCACTCATCCGCCGTCGTGGCGCCCGCCGTCAGCGCCTCGACATGCTTGCGCACCGACAGGTTGCCGATGGGCGCAATCTCCATCGCCACGGCGTAGGACAGGGCCCGGACGCGCGCGCGCCCGGCGGGATCGGCGGGCATCAGCAAGGGGCCGCGGGTTTCCTCGAGATATTCGATGATCGCCAGCGATTGGGTCAGGACCAGCCCGTCCACTTCCAAGGTCGGAACAAGCCCCTGCCGGTTCAGCGCCAGATTTCCGGCCCCGCGCTGCGCGCCGGACAAAAGGTCTACCGCGACCCGGTCATGATCCAGCCCGAAAAGGTTCAACGCGATCCGCACCCGGTAAGAGGCCGAGGATCGCCAGTAATCGTGCAACCTGATCATTGCCGCGGCTCCTGTGCTGGATACCGACCAGCTTGCCTTCAGCCTGAGCACTTCGCAAGCCCGGACAGGAGTTAATATCAGGCTAATGAAAATCACTATGCCATTGATTTAGATATGTTTTACAAAGTGTCCAGATCTGGACGGCCTGGCGTTGCGCGTTTGACCAGTTGACCATTCCACCGCCTGAAGGCTAGTTGCCACTGGACCTCCCGACCATGAAAGCTGCCAGACGATGAGCGAGTTGCAGTCCAGATCGCGCATCCTTCTGCTCAGCGCCGGATTGATGAGTTTCGTTCTGCTCGGCGCCGGGCAGGCGGTGATGGGACCGGCACTGCCGGTGTTTCAGAAGTCCTTCGACATCGACATCTCAACCGCAGGCTGGCTGATCTCTTCGCTTGGGATCGGCAGCTTTCTGGGTCTGGTCGGGATGTATTTCATCGGGCGTCACGTCACCCCCAGTGTGGCACTTTTCGTGATGGCCGCCGGGGCCGCCCTGATCGCGGCATCGCCCGGGTTCCTGGTGTCGGTTCTGGGCGGGACGACCTTTGGGCTCGGCTACGGCTGTGTCGCGGCGCTGTTCAATGCCCGGATTCTGGCCGCTTTCGGGGCGCGGGGTGCGTCGATGGTCAGCCTGTTGAACGCCGGATATTCTATCGGAGCCATCGCGGCCCCCCTGGTGTTCGTGGCGCTGGGCAGCGACCCCAGACTGGTCTTTGGCCTTATTGCCATCTCGCTTGTGCTGACCATCCTGATCAGCGGCAAGGCTGGCGGGGGCAAGGCGCCGGCGCGGGTGGGCGGCGGCCAGTTTCGCTTTGACCTGCCGATCCTTGCCTTTGGGCTGGTCGCCATCGGGATTGAGGTCAGCTTGGCGGGCCTGGGGCCCAGTGCGATGATCCGTGCGGGGATACCTGCGGACCGGGCGGCCGGATTGCTGTCGGCTTTTTTCGTGGCGTTCCTGGCGGGGCGTCTTGCCCTGACGGTGCTGGCGGACCGGATACCGGCTTTTGCGGTCTATACGCTGGCTTGCCTGCTGACCTCGGCGTTCGCTCTCGGTTGCGCGGTCATCGGCCCCGGCTGGTTCTTTGTGCCCATGGGGCTGAGTGCCGGGCTGTTCTTTCCCGGCTATTATGTGACAGCGACGCTGAGGATGGGCGATGACCCCAGAGTGGCGCCGGTCATTCTGGCAACCTGTCAGATCGGAGCGGTGTTCACGCCGCTGGGCGCGTCAGGGCTGATTCCGCTGCTGGGAGATCGCGGGTTCTTCTGGCTGGTGACGGTTGCCGCCGGGCTGATCGGCCTGCTGGCCGCAGCCTCTTATCGCCGGATGGTGCGGCCGGGCGTCACTCTGCCGGGCGTAACGCCACACGACCCTGATCGGTCAGCAGAAATGCGTCGTGACCTTCGATCACCACCGCGCTGAGCGCCCCGCCATAGGCGGCGCCGCTGTCCAGATTGAGACGGTTGCCATAGTGGGTCGGCCAGTCGATCGCGGTATGGCCATGGACGATCAGGGGGCCGTGGTCGCGCGGATCGTCGAGAAACTCCTTCCGGATCCACAGAAGATCGGTCTCGGTCTGTTCAGACAGCGGCACGCCGGGCCGGATACCGGCGTGGACAAAATGCGCCTTGCCCCGGGTCAGGCTGGTGGGCAATTCGCGCAGAAAGCGCAGATGTTCCGGCGGCACGGCGGCCACCGCTTCATGGTGGACGCCGGGCTTGGGCCTGTCGGCGGCGTTTGGGACACCATAGGACGCCAGAGTCTCGGCCCCGCCAATCCTGAAATGCAGATAGGACATGTCGGGGCGCAATCCCTGGTCGTGCCAGTTCATGTCCTCCAGAAATCCGGCGAACATCCTGTCGTGGTTGCCTTTGAGGACGACCCAATCCTCGCCCGCGCCAACGCCTTGACGCAGGTATTCGATGACACCGCGCGCGTCGGGCCCGCGGTCCACCAGATCACCGATATGAACGATCGGGGCCGCGCCATGGCTGGCCTGATCGCGGGCGATACGGTCATGGGCCTGCCGGAGCAGGTCAAGGTGGCCGTGGATGTCGCCGATGGCATAACTGTGCATTTGGTGCTCTGGTTGCGAGACCCCGGGGGCGCTGCCCCCGGACCCCCGGGATATTTAGGCAAAGATGAAACTGGTGCGGGTGATCATGGGGTCTCAGTCCCGGAGGCTTTCTTCGCGCAGGCCGTCGGCAAGCAGATTGAGGCCAAGAACCAGGCTCATCAGCGCCAGTGCCGGAACGAAGGCCGGATGCGGGGCAATGGTTAGCAGCTTGC
>JANMCI010000526.1:0-4597 GCA_031361245.1 Rhodobacterales bacterium | reverse complement strand
GCGGCGGTCGTCCTGGCTGCGCGGCTCGGACGGGCGGCGGTCCTGCGCGGGACGGGGCGCGCGACGGTCGTCGCGACGCTCTTCGCTGCGGGCAGGGGCCACGGGCGTCTCGACCGCGGGGGCCTCAACGACGGTTGCCTCGACCACCGGCATCGGCTCGTCCTTGGGCGCGGTCTTGCGGTCTCCACCGCGGGGGGAGCGCGACCGTCCAGAGGCGGAGCGGCTGCTTGCGGGACGATCCTCGGTTTCCGGGGCGCCGTCGAGGGCACCTTCCGGCACCTCGCCGCGCGGGATGGGTTGCTTGACCAGGCTTTCGATGGCGGCGAGGTATTTGTCGTCATGGGGCGTGGCAATGGTATAGGCCTTGCCAAGCCGGCCGGCGCGTCCGGTGCGGCCGATGCGGTGGACGTAATCCTCGGGATGCGAGGGCACGTCTAAGTTGAAGACATGGCTCACGGCGGGAATGTCGAGGCCGCGCGCGGCCACGTCAGAGGCGATGAGCAGATGCACCGTGCCATCGCGGAAGCCATCCAGCGTACGGGTGCGCACCGACTGATCAAGGTCACCATGGATGGGCGAGGCGTTGAAGCCGTGCTGTTTCAGCGACTTGGCCACGACATCCACGTCCAGCTTGCGGTTGCAGAAGATGATGGCGTTGGTGCACGCCTCGCCCTCTTGCTTGATGAGCGCGCGCAGAACGGCGCGCTTTTCGGCAAAGCTGCGATCCTTGCGGGACGGGGTGAACTTGATCAGTTGCTGTTCGATCGTGGTCGAGGCGGTGGCCTGACGGGCCACTTCGATCTTGACCGGGGATTTGAGGAAGGCGTTGGTGATCCGCTCGATCTCGGGCGCCATGGTGGCCGAGAAGAACAGGGTCTGACGGCGCGGCGGGGTCAGCTGGAAGATCCGCTCGATATCGGGAATGAAGCCCATGTCGAGCATGCGGTCGGCCTCGTCGACCACCATGATCTCGACCCCGGTCAGCAAGAGCTTGCCGCGTTCGTGGTGATCGAGCAGGCGGCCCGGCGTGGCGATGAGCACGTCAACGCCCCGGTCGATCAGCTTGTCCTGTTCGCCAAACGAGACGCCGCCGATCAGCAGGGCCTTGGTCAGCTTGGTGTATTTGGCATAGGTGTCGAAGTTTTCGGCGACCTGAGCCGCAAGCTCGCGCGTCGGTGCCAGCACAAGGCTGCGCGGCATCCGGGCCCGTGCCCGGCCCTGGCCGAGCAGCGTGATCATCGGCAGCACGAAGCCGGCCGTCTTGCCGGTGCCGGTCTGGGCGATGCCCAGAACGTCCTGCCGCAAAAGGGCGGGCGGAATCGCCTGTGCCTGAATGGGTGTAGGAATCTCGTAGCCAGCATCGCTGACGGCCTGCAACACGCGCGGATCCAGCGCGAGGTCGGAAAATTTGGTCATATGCGTCCTAAAATGCGGATCCACCCCGTATGGATGGGCCGCATGGGTTATTGGGACGCAATGTTCCGGGCGTCCCGGCGTCGGTTTGGCGGCCCATCAGGGGCCTGAGGGTGCGTTAGCCGATAAGTCGGCGAAGGTCAAGGTTGCGGCATCCTCGCGGCAACCCGTACCGAACTTGGCTTGCGCGGCCCGAACCGCGCCGCGAGCAGGTCGGCCAGATGCAGCCGGTCACCATCGGTCAGCTCGAACTTGGTGCCGATGTCGGTGTCGCGGCGCCATTTTTTCGAGGCGCTGAAGCGGCCGACGCCGAAGATTTCGATGATGAAGGTGTCGGCATCAAAGACCTTGGCCGAAAGCCGGTCCAGCCGGACCAGCGCCCCCCCTGCCGAGACGCTGAGCATCCGGACGCCAATCCGCATGGACGGGCAGGTCAGGATGGCCGAGACGTCGGTGTCGTAGCGGGCAAATTCGCGGCGCTCGTTTGTCGGATTGGCCATGCGCGGTCTTCCTTTTGCGACTTGCCGAACCGAGTGAAGAGAGCAAGCAAGTCCGAGGCTACCTGCCTTGCGTTTCGGTAAGGTTAACGGCGGCAGGGCTCATCTGCCGGTTGTCTTTCCGGGACCGGCAGGTGCGTTATGGCGCTTTGCGAACAGGAGAATGTCATGATTGAGAAATATGCGACGGCGGTCTGGACGGGCAGTCTGCGCGAGGGGGCGGGCAAGCTGAGCACGCAAAGCGGGGCGATGACCGACACGCCCTATACCCATGCCACGCGGTTCGGGGGCGCCAAGGGTGCCAATCCCGAAGAGTTGATCGGGGCGGCCCATGCCAGTTGCTATGCGATGTTCCTGTCGGCGCTGATGAGCGGTGCGGGCATCGTGCCAGAGATCATCCGGGCGACGTCGACCATCAAGCTGGACCCCGCAACCGAGGGCAGCCCGACGGTCGTGGGCGCGCATCTGGCCGTGACCGTCAAGGCCCCGACGGACGCGGCAGCCATCCGCGACTTTGCCGAGAAGGCCAAGGTCGCCTGCCCGATTTCCAAGCTTCTGAAGGCCGAGATCACGCTGGAGGTGACCGTCGCCTGACGGTCACACCATCATTTCCTTGGTCGCGGTCAGTTTGACCTCAGGGTAGTCGCGCTCGACCCGGTCGATGTCCCATTTCAGGCGGGTCAGAAACACCGTGGCGCCGTCGCTGTCAGTGGCCATATGGCCCTTGTTGACGTTGATCAGCTTGTCGACCTCGGCCTTTGCCCCGGACACCCAGCGGGCGGAGGTGAAGTGGCTGGGCTCAAACCGGACGGGGAGGGAGTATTCCTCTTCGATCCGCGAGGCCAGCACTTCAAACTGCAATTGGCCGACGACGCCGACGATATAGCCAGAACCGATCATCGGTTTGAACACCTTGGCGGCGCCTTCTTCGGCAAATTGGGTCAGGGCCTTTTCAAGGTGCTTGGCCTTCATCGGGTCCATGGCGCGGACGGTTTGCAAAAGCTCGGGGGCAAAGGAGGGGATGCCGGTGAAGCGCAAGGACTCGCCCTCGGTCAACGCGTCGCCGATCCTGAGTTGCCCATGGTTCGGAATGCCGATGATATCGCCGGCCCAAGCCTCTTCGGCGAGTTCGCGGTCGGCGGCAAGGAACATGACCGGGTTGGCGATGGCCATGGGCTTTTTGGTGCGGACGTGCAGCAGTTTCATGCCGCGGGTGAAATGGCCCGAGGCGAGGCGGACAAAGGCGACGCGGTCGCGGTGCTTGGGGTCCATGTTGGCCTGAACCTTGAACACGAAGCCCGCGACGACAGGCTCTTGCGGCGCGACCTGCCGCTCGGCGGCCTTTTGCGGCTGGGGCTCAGGGCCGAATTCGCCCATGCCGTCCATCAGTTCCTTGACGCCGAAGGAGTTGATGGCGGAGCCGAACCAGATGGGGGTGAGGTGGCCTTCGAGGAAGGCCTTGCGGTCGAAGGGAGGCAGCAGCGCGCGGGCCATTTCGAGATCGTCGCGCAGCTTGGCCAGAAGTTCGGCTGGCACATGTTCGGCCAGCTTGGGGTCATCAAGGCCGTTGATCTTGATGCTTTCGGCCACCTTGTTGCGGTCCGCCCGGTCCATGATTTCCAGCCGGTCGTGCAGAAGGTCATAGGCCCCGACGAAATCACGCCCCACTCCGATGGGCCAGGAGGCCGGGGTCACGTCGATGGCGAGATTCTCCTGAATCTCGTCGATGATGTCGAAAGTGTCGCGGCTTTCGCGGTCCATCTTGTTGCAGAAGGTCAGGATGGGCAGGTCGCGCATCCGGCAGACCTCGAACAGCTTCTGGGTCTGGCTCTCGACCCCCTTGGCGCCGTCGATCACCATGATGGCGGCGTCAACGGCCGTCAGGGTGCGGTAGGTATCCTCGGAAAAATCGCTGTGGCCGGGGGTGTCGACCAGATTGAAGCGCCACTGGCGGTAATCGTAGGACATCGCCGAGGCCGAGACGGAGATGCCGCGCTCTTGTTCCAGCTTCATGAAATCGGACCGGGTCCGCCGCGCCTCGCCCTTGGCGCGCACTTGCCCCGCCATCTGGATCGCGCCGCCGAACAGCAGGAATTTCTCGGTCAGCGTGGTCTTGCCGGCGTCGGGATGCGAGATGATCGCAAAGGTCCGGCGGCGGGCAATTTCGGGCGGGAGGGTGGGGCGGTTGTCAAGCATGGGGGGCGTGTAGCCGAAAACGGCGTGGCGGTAAAGCGGGGCGGATTCTGCGTGTCCCGCACGCGGACAAGTCGCAAAGCCATTCAAAAACAGAGAGTTAAATATCAGTTTTTACCTGATATTAAGGGATGTCTTTCAGGAGAGTTGGGGCAGACCCCGACCTGCTTGAAGCGCAAAATCCGTTGCCAGCAAGTCTGCTGTGCCGTGGAGGGTATTGCCGAGACCGGCCGATCCGTCGTCGCAGGTAACACCGGACAGCGGGCTTTTATCGGCGGCGGCTAATTGGTCTGTGCGGCGTCTTCGCCTTTCTTGGTCTGTGGCCTGAAGCAGCGCATCACTTGTCAGCATCATGCAAAGGCAGGCAAGCCATGAATTCCATGAATCACGAACCAGCTGCACCAAACAGCGGCACACACACACACTTGCCGCGCTTCATCACTCTCTAGAGTTTCGCCCTTTCTGCAGTCTACTGTCTACCTTTCGCCTCTCTA
>JANMCI010000510.1:0-2590 GCA_031361245.1 Rhodobacterales bacterium | reverse complement strand
TTCCTCGCCCCCGGCACCGGGCAGGTGTTCACGGCGCAGCTGGCGCTCTCGGGCAAGGCGGTCACGGTCGGGACGCATCAGTCGCTTTTGGAGGCGATCGAGGCGGCGGGCGTCGATGCGCCCTATCTGTGCCGCGGCGGCGCCTGCGGGCAATGCGAGACCAATGTGCTGGAATGTGACGGCAAGCTGATCCACCGCGATCACTGGCTGACCGATGAGGACCACGAAGCGGGCAAGAAGATCATGCCTTGCGTGTCACGTTTCGAGGGCAAGACCCTTGTTCTGGAAAGGTAACCCATGACGCTCGAGATCAAGCCCGGCGCGTTTCGCGACTATTTCCGCGATGAAAGCTTTCGCGATGACTACACCTATCGCAATTCGCCCGCGGGGATCCGGCGCTTTCCGTTTCCGTTTGACCGCGACGACTACATGTATGCCGTCAACCTTGAGCCGCATGTGCCGGGGCGCAAGGGGTCGGTGTTCGAGCACGCCTTCGATGTCGACGAGCATTACGTCAGCGAGATGATCGACCGCGCCAAAGTGCTGGCCGAGGACCCGCTGCGCTGCCAGTCGCTGCCGCACATGACGCTGGCGGGCTGGGATCTGCTGGAGCTGATCATGGAGGCCAAGGCGCGGGATTATCCGCAGTGGTTTGCGCTGACCAAGGCGGGGAATGACTGGCACTGGGTCAACCGGCCGCTGGGCATCGATCACCGCTTTACCTTTCTGGACGACAGCACCCTGCCGTACGGGCCGATGGAATACATCTTGCGCCAGACGCAGGGCGACTTCAGCCTGCAGGACGAACGCGACGCCAATCTGTGGATGGATGCGGGAATGATCACCTCGCAGGCCGACTGGTCACTGGATTTCGACATCGGGATGAATTTCATGGAATGGCACGCCCCGGTGCCGTTGGCCCATGAAAAGCAGGTCTTCGACCGGGCATTGAAATTCCTGCTCAAACTGCAGCACGGCTCGCCGGTCCGCCGCTTCAACTGGACGATGACGGTCAATCCGCTGCTGGACACCGCACCCGAGACCTATCCGGTCTGGGGGCCGGACCGCGCCTCGGTCACGCTGGACAACATGGGCCACAAGATGCACCTGAGGGTCGAGTTGCAGGCGCTGTTCCGGCTGCCGCGATCCAACGCCATCGCCTTTTCGATCCGCTGCTATCTGGGCAAGTTCGAGGAATTGGTGACGGTGCCGAAATGGGGCCGCCGCCTGCACCGGGTGGTGCGCGACCTGCACCCCGACCTCGCGGCCTACAAGGGGTTCCTGCGCAATCGCCCGGCCATGGCGGACTGGCTGTCGCGGCATGACGACGGTGCTGCGACCTCGCCCGGCTGGTGGCCGGACGCATGAAACCGGGCGCATGATGTCGCCCAAGCCCCTGACCCTGGGCTTTCTGATGTTCGACGGCTTTCCGATGGCCTGCCTGACCTCGGCCATCGAACCCCTGCGCGCCGCCAACGAGATCACCGGCACGCGGGCCTTTGCCTGGGTCCTGCTGGCCGAGACCATGGCGCCGGTCCGCTCCAGCGCCGATGTGCGGTTCACCCCGGACCAGCGGCTGGACGATGCGGGCGGGATCGACCAGATCTATCTTTTGTCGCCGCCCACGGCGGAGTTCGCCGATCCGCGGCACGGCCCGGCCCTGTTGCGCCGGCTGGACCGCGCCGGCGTGACGCTGGGGGCCTTTTCGGGCGGCATCTTCCCCCTTGCGCGGGCCGGCGTCATGGCTGGTCACGGCTGTTCGGTCCATTGGTGCTATGAGGCGGCGTTCAAGGCCGAATTTCCCCGGATCGCCGCCACCGAAACCGTGATCCTGCGCGACCGCCGCCGCATCACCGCCTCGGGCGCGGGGGCGGTCTTTGACCTCATGCTGCGGCTGATCGAGGAGCGTCTGGGCCGCGACACGATGACCGAGGTCGCCTGCTGGTTCCAGCATCCCTTTGTGCGCGACGAGGATGCGCGGCAAAAGGTGCCGGTCCAGCGCGCGGGCGGCACGGCGGATGCGCTGCCCGAACCGATCCGCGAGGCGATCCGGATCTTTGACGCCCATATCGAGGACCCGCTGCGCATCCCGGACGTCGCCGCCGCCGTGGACATGTCCGAGCGCAATTTCGAGCGGCTGTTCAAGCGGGAAACCGGGCAAAGCCCGCTGCGCTATTACCGGCTGATGCGGCTGTCCAAGGCGCGCCAGCGTGTCCTTTATTCTGCCGATACCCTCAGCGAGATCGCGGCATCGGTCGGCTATCCCCGCTCGGGGCCGATGGCGCGGCACTATGAAGAGGCGTTCGGTGTCACCCCGCAAAGCGAGCGGCGGGCGCTGAGCGGGTTGCGGGGGCTTGGCGGATCGGCCCCGCCCGACGTCTGACCCGCAGCCATTATCTGTCCCCAAATATCCCACGGGGGGAGAAGGCTTGGTGCACTGCACCAAGGCTTCGGGGGGGTGTGAAACCCCCCAAGGCGCCGCCCCAACCCGTCAGACCACCGACTGTGCCGCGCGCCGCGCCAGGATCGCCGCGCTGTCCGACAGTACGGTTTCCCGGTGACCCGGCTCTGTCCGGTCCCCTGTCCAGCC
>JANMCI010000508.1:0-4341 GCA_031361245.1 Rhodobacterales bacterium | reverse complement strand
TCAAAGTACTGCATAGCTTGGGTCGTGTTTCCGATCTAGAGGAAAACGCCCCGGTGCCGGTCTCCAAACATGGTGAGTTGGCGCAGAGTCGGCGATGAGGCCAAGAGGGCTAGGCGTCAGTTTTGCAAACTCCGCTTTCTGCATACTGCCATCGTTCGTGGCGGGCAGGGCGACCGGTAGCTTTGTCCGTATCCTGCGCGTGCAATGCCGCGACCTCACAGTCGGTTTTCCGCCCTTTTCGGCATCAGCCAGTTGATCCAGCTTACACACTCTTGATTGCCTCCCGTATTACCTTCAACCGCGGCTTCAGCATTTCGCCCACCGCGTTTACCCCGGCCCGCAGGGGCGAGTCGATCAGGTGGGCATAGCGCTGGGTGGTGCCGATCTGGGTGTGGCCGAGCAGCCGCCCGATCATTTCCAGCGAGGCGCCGCCAGAGACCAGCAGCGCGGCAAACGTGTGGCGCAGGTCATGGATGCGGACGTCGGGGATTTCAGCCTGCACGCGCATCCGCTCCCAGAACCGCTTGAGGTCAACCACTGGCTGGCCCTGCATATCGCCGGGGAAGAGGAAGCGGCAACCCTTTGGCACGGCGTCACCGCGCAGGCGGATCAGGGCAACGGCCTCGTGCGAGATGGGCACGCGGTGAACGCGGCGCTGCTTGGTGTAGGCCGCCTGCTTGGTCCAGATTGCCAGATCGAGGTTGAACTGGTCGAAGGTGGCGGTGCGGGCCTCACCGCAGCGGGCGCCGGTCAGCATGCAGAGGCGAATGATCCCGGCGGCACGCTGATCGGGATCGGCGCAGAGGGCGTCGGCGAGGCGTTGGATTCCCTCGAAGTATTGATCTTAATCCTTGTCTTAGCCTCCTTATGCGCCAAGCGGCCTCTCCCTCGTAGATTCCCTTCAATCTATGGCGCATCCAGTTGTAGCGACCAAGGTAGAAGTGGGATGGGCGAGTTAAAGCGAAGATCATAGGTGGACTAAAGGGTGGATAAAATCAAATCAAATCACTCTAAGCACATAATATTATTGAATTTTTATTGATTTAATGGTGCCCGCGGCCGGACTTGAACCGGCACGGCCTTTCGGCCTGGGGATTTTAAGTCCCCTGTGTCTACCATTTCACCACGCGGGCAACGGGCGGTACCCGCACCATAGCGGGCCGGCGCGGACTGACAAGTGGATGCCGCGGCGCAGCAATTGACAGTACGGCGGCGCTTGCTTCATATGGCGCCAGACATGGCAGGGACTTGGCAATGAAGAAAGTCTACCCAACCGCGCAGGCGGCACTCGCGGGCGTTTTGTTCGACGGCATGACCATTGCCTCCGGGGGCTTTGGCCTTTGCGGCATCCCCGAACTGCTGATCGCCGCCATCCGCGACGCAGGCACCAAGAATCTCACCGTCGCATCCAACAACGCCGGGATTGACGGTTTTGGTCTGGGGACCCTCCTTGCGACCCGGCAGGTCAAGAAGATGATCTCGTCCTACGTTGGCGAAAACGCTGAATTCATGCGCCAATACCTTTCAGGCGAACTGGAGCTGGAGTTCAATCCGCAAGGCACTCTGGCCGAACGACTGCGTGCCGGGGGGGCGGGCATTCCTGGCTTTTACACCCGCACCGGCGTCGGCACGGTGATCGCCGAGGGCAAGGAGCACAAGGATTTCGACGGCAAGACCTATATCCTCGAGCGCGGAATCGTGGCTGACCTTGCCATCGTCAAGGCCTGGCGCGCCGACCCGTCCGGCAATCTCGTATTCCGCAAGACCGCCCGCAATTTCAACCCGCCGGCCGCAACCTCCGGCAAGATCTGCGTGGCCGAGGTCGAAGAGATCGTGCCGCTTGGCGCGCTGGACCCCGACAAGATCCACCTGCCCGGCATCTATGTCCACCGCTTGATCCAAGGGACGCACGACAAGCGCATTGAAAACCGCACGACGCGCAAGAAGGAGGCTGTCTGATGGCTTGGGATCGCAATCAAATGGCCGAACGCGCGGGACGCGAGTTGCAGGACGGCTGGTACGTCAATCTTGGCATCGGCATTCCGACTCTTGTGGCCAATTATATCCCGGCCGGGGTTTCGGTCACTCTGCAATCGGAAAACGGCATGCTTGGCATGGGCCCCTTCCCGTTCGAAGGCGACGAGGACCCCGATCTGATCAATGCAGGCAAGCAGACCATCACCGAACTGCCGCAAACCGCTTATTTCGATTCGGCTCAGAGCTTTGCCATGATCCGCGGCGGCAAAATCGCCATGGCCATCCTTGGCGCGATGGAGGTGTCCGAGAATGGCGATCTGGCGAACTGGATGATCCCCGGCAAGCTGGTCAAGGGCATGGGCGGGGCAATGGATCTGGTGGCTGGCGTGGGACGCGTCGTGGTGGTCATGGACCACACCTCCAAGCACGGCGAAAGCAAGGTGCTGAAATCCTGCACACTGCCCTTGACCGGAGCGGGCGTCGTAAACCGCATCATCACCAATCTCGGCGTGCTCGATGTGGTTCCGGGCGGGCTGAAAATCGTGGAATGTGCCGACGGCGTGACCCAAGCCGAACTGCGCGCCGCGACCGAGGCGACGATCATTGGCTGATCATCTTGTCACCCGCGAGGTTTCGGGCACCCGGGGCCGCTATGTCATCCGCCAGAACGGCGAAGAGGCCGAGCTGACCTACACAGTCGTCAGCCCGGCCGTTGTGAGCGCGAACCATACCGGAGTGCCGGACAGCTTTCGTGGAACGGGAGCCGGCGTGGCCCTGGTCGCGCGGATGGTCGCGGACGCGCGGGTTGAAGGGTTCCGCATAGACCCGCTTTGCCCTTTTACCGCCGCTCAGGCCCAGCGTCATCCCGAATGGGCCGACGCGTTTCTGGCCTAGTGCGGTTCGGGTTTTGACGGAAACAAGGGCATCGGCAAGCGCGTTTGGGTGAAAAGAGAGCCAGCGATGTCAGGGTTCCCGCGAAACCTGAACCGCTTCAGTTGCTGGCCGAGATGATGCGAAACACGCAAGGATCGCTGACCAGTTCGGGCGGCGACATGCACAGACCCTGCGCCACGGTCCAGGCTGCCAGCACCTTGGGCACATAGTCGCGCGTTTCGCGGTAGGGCGGCACGCCGTTGTTGGCCGCCACGGCCCCCTCGCCCGCGTTATAGGCCGCCAGAACCAGCACCGGATCGCGGTTGAATGTGTTCATCAGAAAGTTCAGATAGGCGATGCCGCCCTTGATGTTCTGCGCGGGGTCCGTGGCGTCGGTCACCCCGAAACGCGCGGCAGTGGCCGGGATCAACTGCATCAGTCCGGTTGCTCCCGCCGAACTGACCGCGTCCGGATTGCCCGCGCTTTCGATGCCGATCACCGCCAGGACCAAAGCCGGCGAGACATTGGTGTCAACGGTCGCCTTCAAGATCTCGGTGCCCCATTTTTCCGCCAGATTCTGCATGGTCTGCAGTCTTGGTGCCGTGACGGACGATCCATCCGGTCCGTTGTCCAGTGCCGCCAAGGCCAGCGGGAAACGTCCGTCCGACGCCTCGCGCGCCACAGGCACGGTGTTCCAGAACCAGTCATACGAGCCACCCGACGGGGCCACAGGCTCCAATTGGCCCTCCGGTTCCGCCGGGGCGGCCGGGTCAGAATGATCGGGATAAGGATCGACCTTGGGCGCGGCAGCCAAAAGAGCCGCCTGTTCGACCGGATCGATCTGGACCGTGATCCGCTTGCCGGGAATGATGCCCTTTGTCGAGATGCGCTTGAATGTGAAATCGCGCGGGTTCACCGCATCCTGGGCAAACGCCCAGACCGGAGCGACCGCCAGAATGACGGTCAGCCGCAGAATTGCTTTCCTCATCAGCGGGTGCCTGCCCGGTTTGTTGCGCCGCCGTCAAAGTGCCAGAGCCCGAACGGGAATTCCACTTAAACCGGGTTCCGGTTGCACCTTCGCGCCCCAATTGCACCAATTGCGCCACGCTTGAACAACACCCGGGCGGTGGCGTCCTACTTTTATTCGTTTATTTTCAATATGTTATCTGAATACACCGGATTTTGATAGCTTCCGCAAAATCACCCCAACCCGACCGCATTGCCGCCACGAATGTCCGCCAAATTCATCCCATACCGAGACGGGCTGGCAGGGTGGGACCCACGAAGCGCAGCCGGACCGGTCGGAGCCTGAAAGATTATCATCCTGGGAAAGGACTACACCATGAAACTGACGAACCTCTTCAAAGCCTTCAAAAAAGACGAATCCGGCGCCGTGACCGTTGACTGGGTCGTTCTGACCGCAGCCATCGTCGGCCTCGGCATGGTCGTGATGACCACCGTTGGCGGCGGCATCACCGGCCTCGGCGATGC
>JANMCI010000484.1:0-10136 GCA_031361245.1 Rhodobacterales bacterium | reverse complement strand
ACCAGTGTCAGGAACCCGCGGCGAAACCCGCCGCCCTTGCGCGTCAGGTCGGGCAGGGAATCGACGATGGCGTCATCCTGGTCCTGCGCCCGGTCGCCCGTCGCCCTGAGCGTCGAGTTGATCTCCTCGATCGCCGGAAACATGTCGCTCCGCGATTTCGGGGCCGGCTCGGGCGCTGCGTCCGTGTCGGCATCGGCATCGGTCGCCGGTTCGGCCGCCATGCCGCGCATCCGCGCAATGCGCCGCACCGCAGCCGCCATGCCGCCCTGATCACTGGCCGCCGGGGCCAGCGGCATTTCGGTCTGGCTCTCAAGGGTCGGTTGCGACACCAGTTCCGTCTGCCGCGCCGTCGACTCGCGCTCCGCTTCTTCGCGCAGCACGGCCAGCACCGTCTCGTCCAGCGTCCGCGACCGCGGTGGGGGCAGGTCGGCTCCCACGGGCCCGCCCTCGTCCGCCAGATCTGCGTCGTCGTGGTCTGGTTCGGGCTGGCCAACCAACCGTGTCGGCGGTCTGGTAGCCGGCCTCGCGACTGCGGCGACCGCCGCCGGGTCAGGGGCAGCCTCTGCCGCCGCTTGCGGCATCTGTTCCGCCGCAGGCGCTATCGTGCCGGGCGGCGCGTCATAAAGCTCCGTTTCGGCCTCCTGCTCAGCCTCAATTTCCGGGTGGACCTGAAACCACGCATGCCCGCAGTTCGAGCATTGGACATCGCGCCCCTCCTTGGGGACAGCCGCGTCGTCCACCTCGTATTCTGCATCGCAATTCGGACAAACCAAACGCATTCCGTACCGTCCCAACCTGCACTTCAACCGTGTTTTGACCGGAGTTGTAACAACGAAACCCGGCCACTCCAAGTGTTTGTCTCCAAATCCTTAACTCCGCCCGTTGAATCCTGCCGCCCCATAGGCGATGGTGCCACAGGTTTGGGCATCTAAGGCAGGTTACCCGGTGATCTCTTTCGAAAATGCCGCCTATTCGTATGGTGGCGGCGAATTGCTGTCCGACATTTCCCTGCGCCTTGCGCCGGGGTCGTTCCATTTTCTGACTGGCCCCTCCGGTTCGGGCAAGTCGACCCTGCTCAAGCTGTGCTATGCCGAACTGCTGCCCACCGCCGGCCGCCTGACGCTTTTTGACCGCGAGGTGCGCAGCCTGTCGCGCGATGATGTCGCCCTGACCCGGCGGCGGATCGGTGTTGTCCATCAGGACTGCCAGTTTCTCGACCACCTGCCCCTTGCCGCCAACGTCGCCCTGCCACTGACCGTCGCCGACCGCCCCAGCCCCGCGTCCGATCTGTCCGATCTGCTTGGCTGGGTCGGCCTTGGTCAGCTGGCCGAGGCCAAACCGCCGTCGCTCTCGGGTGGCGAACGCCAGCGCGCCGCCCTTGCGCGCGCCATCATCATGGGGCCCGACGTGATTTTAGCCGACGAACCGACCGGAAACCTTGACTGGGAGCTGTCGCTGCGGCTCTTGACCCTGCTGGTCGAGCTGAACCGCATGGGCAAGACCATCCTTGTCGCCACCCACGATCTGAACCTGATCCGTCAGGCCAAATCGCAGATCGCCGCCCGTGTGCTGCGGATCTCGGGCCGCCGCATCCAGCTTGCGGGGGCCGACCTGTGACGCCCCGCTCCGCCAGCGACCGCGTCGTCCCGCCGTCCGGTGCTTCGGCCTGGCTCACCTCCTTCACCGCCGCCGCGATGACCTTCCTCGCCGTCTTTGCCCTTGCCCTGTCCCTTTCCTCTGGCCGCCTTGCCACCCGCTGGGCCGGGGCGCTGGACCGCACCGCCACCATCCGCATCTCGGCCCCCGAGGATCAGATGGCGCTGCAAACCAAGGCCGTGCTTGGCGTGCTGGCCACCACCCCCGGCATCGCCTCCGCCCGCGCCGAAACCCCGGAACAGCAGCGCAAGCTGCTGGAACCGTGGTTCGGCCCCGATCTGCCGCTTGACGACCTGCCCCTGCCGCAACTGATCGACGTGATCGAGGCCCCCGAAGGCTATGACAGCGAGGGTCTGAAGCAGCGTCTCTCCGCCGAAGCGCCCGGCGCCGTGCTGGACGATCATACCCGCTGGCGCCGCCCCATGGCCGAGGCGGCATCGCGGCTGCGCCTGCTGGGGTATCTCTCGATTGCCCTGATCGGGGCGGCGATGGCCGCCATGATCACGCTGGCCGCCAATGCCGCCCTGTCGGCCAATGCGCAGGTGATCAAGGTCCTGCGTCTGGTCGGTGCCCGCGATGCCTACATCGCCCGCGCCTTCGTGCGCCGCTTTACCCTGCGCGCCGCCGCAGGGTCCGCCGTCGGGGCGCTCTTTGGGCTGATCGGCGTGGCCCTTCTGCCGGCGCAGGACGAGGCCGGCGGCTTTCTGACCGGCCTTGGCTTTTCCGGCATCGGCTGGCTCTGGCCCTTCGTTCTGCCCCCCCTCGCCGCTGCCGTGGCCTTCGCAGCCACCCGCGCCGCGGCCTTTTCCACCCTGCGGAGGCTGACCTGATGCCCAAACCCCTGCGCTGGGTCCTGTCGCTGATCTTCATCGTCCAGATGTATCTGGCCATGGCCGTCCTTGCGGTGGTCTTCGCGATCCCGGCCATCCTGTCGCGCGACATGGCCTTCACCGCCGTGCATGCCTTTTGCCGCTGGGTCAGGTGGTCAGCGGCTGTCCTCGTCGGCCTGCGCTCTGAAATCCGTGGCCCCGTGCCGCAGACCGAAGTGCTGATCGCGGCCAAGCACCAAAGCTTCTTTGACATCATCCTGCTCGTCTCGGTCCTGCCGCGCCCGAAATTCATCATGAAACGCGAGCTGATCTGGGCGCCCTTCCTTGGCCAATACGCCCTCAGGATGGGCTGTATCCCGGTGGACCGCGGCAAGCGCGGCGCGGCCATCACCAAGATGAAACAGGACGTCGCGCGCGGCTCTGCCGTGCCCGGCCAGCTGATCATCTACCCCCAGGGCACCCGCGTCGCCCCCGGTCATTCCAAGCAGTACAAGCTGGGCACCGGCCTTCTTTATGAACAGCTCGGCCAGACCTGCGTCCCCGCCGCGACCAATGTCGGCATCTTCTGGCCCAAGCGCGGCATCCTGCGCCATCCCGGCCTTGCCGTGCTCCAGTTCCTTCCGCCCATCGCCCCCGGCCTGCCCGTGCCCGAATTCATGGCTCGCATCGAGACCGAGGTTGAGACCGCCTCCCTCGCCCTGATGCGCGAAGCGGGCTGGCAGGGCTGACATGGCGACCTCGCAAGCCACCGTTGACCATATCCTCGACACCCTGTCGGACCTGCCCGGACTGCGAGCCTCCAGAATGTTCGGCGAATACGGGCTGTATCTGGGCACCAAGATCGTGGCCCTGATCTGCGACGACACCCTTTTCGCCAAGGCCACCCCCTCTGCCCATCCGCTGATCCCCGATGTCGAGATGGGTCCGCCCTACACGGGCGCCAAGCCGCACATGATCCTCAGCGACCTTCTCGACGACCCCGACCTGTGCGCGCGTGTCCTGCGTGCCATTGCCGCCGACGTTCCCGAACCCAAGCCGAAAAAGCCCAAGGCCCCAAAGGCAAAGACCCCGAACCCAAAGGCGAAATGATGGACTGGATCACATCGCTTGACGATCTGCACAGCCACTACGGCACCCCGTCCGCCCCCGCCGCGGTCAAGGTCACCCCCCATCTGACCCCCAGCTACCGCGCCTTTCTGGACCGCAGCCGGTTCTGCGTGCTGACCACCGTCGGCCCCGAAGGCACCGACGGCTCGCCCCGCGGCGATCAGGGTCCGGTGGTGACGGTCCTCGACCCTCAGACGCTCGCCCTGCCCGACTGGAAGGGCAACGAGCGCATCGACAGCTTGCGCAACATCGTCCGCGATGGCCGCGTGTCGCTGATGTTCCTCATCCCCGGCTCGACCACCGCGCTGCGCGTCAACGGCACCGCCCGCCTGACCGCCGATCCGGCGCTGTGCGCCAGCTTTACCCGCGACGACAAACACCCCCGCACCGTCATCGTGATCGCCATTGCCGAAGTCTATCCCCAATGCGCCCGCGCCCTCCAGCGTTCGGACCTGTGGACCTCAGGCGACCTCTCGCAAGGCCTGCCCTCGATCGGCGCCATGCTTCAGGAAGCCTCGGACGGCAGCATCGACGCCACCCAGTATGACACCGACCGCGCCAAACGCGCCAATCTCGGCTGGTGGTAACCGGCCCTGCATTCAGGCCACATCAAAGCGTGTCCGGTTTACACGGAAACATCCTCATCGAAAAACGCGTTCGAGCTTTGGCGAGAGGCAGCGGTTTTCGATTCCGTCTGAACCAGACACGCCTCAGCGCTGGTGCAGCGTGCCAAAGACCCGGTCCCACAGCGTCGTCGTCACCCCGAAATTGTAGTCCGTCTGATGGTGATGGACCGCATGGGCGCGGATCAGGCCGCGCAACCGCTGCCTCAGCCGCTTGCCCAGCCATTGCGGCCCAAGTCCGCTGGCGTGATGCACCGCGTAATGCACCGCGACATAACCCAGATAGCCCAGCATGACCCCCGCCGTCGTTGCCGCCGCAAAGGGCAAGCTGGTCAGGTACCACAGGGGCGCAAAGCTCAATCCGGCAAAGACCACCACCGTCACCACCGTGGGCGAGCCATGCAGCCCGGTCGGGTCGGCATGATGCGCCAGATGGGCCGCCTTCAGCCCCGGAACATGGTGAAAGCCAAAGCGGTGGATCAGATATTCCGCCAGCGTCCAGACCAGCAGCCCCGCCGCCACCAGCCCCGCCGACGCCACGGCCTGCCGCATGCCACCGTCAAATGCCACCAGCAGACACAGCACGATCAGCGGCGGATAGACATAGAAATCCATGAAAAACCAGCGCGGCGACATCGCCGTCGTCAGAAACCCGAAATCCGACCGGCGCGCAAACCTTCTGATGCGCCTGAAATAGGAATCGGCTGAATGGTCCATGCCCCGCCTCCGATATCCGTCCAATATCCGTTCGAGCAGCTTGGGCTTTATCTCACCCAAGTCCATCACAGTTCTCCCCGCTCTCGGGGCGAACTCTGATTCAGGAAATACCCAAACCGCCTGAATTGGCCCATCGTGCCATGGATTGGCCAAAAGTCCAGCGGCGTATGGACGCAAGGCCCCTGTGGCCCGCTTGTCCGCCTGACCGCCCCCACTCTCGGGCGGCTCCGCCTATCTCCTTGAAAGCACTACCGAACCGACCGCCGTCCCTTGGGGTGCCGGGCACCCCGCGGCGCCGGTGGCCGCCCCGACCCCTCCGCTGGCGTCACCGGGCGGCTGGCCCGGCCGTGCAATCCTTACCGTCGGGTTAATTCTTGAAAACCAACCCACTGATTTGAAAGTATTTTATTAATTGTCCAGATCTGGACGCCCGTAGGTCGGGGCCTGCCCCGACCTTTCCCTCACCGGGCAGCTCAGGCCGCCAGACCCTTGGCGCCCATGTCCAGGAACTTCTCGCGCCGGTCGCGGACCAAAGCGTCCGGCTTCTTGCCCGACAACTCCTTCAGCATGGTCTCGATCGCCTTGCCCACGGCCTCGATCGTCTCTTTTCCCGCCCGCTGCGCGCCGCCCAGCGGCTCTTTCACGATCCGGTCAATCACGCCCAGCTTTTGCAGATCCTGCGCCGTCAGCCGCAGCGCCTCGGCGGCCTCGCGCATTTTCTCGCTGTCTTTCCACAGGATCGAGGCGCAGCCTTCCGGGCTGATCACCGAATAGATCGAATGTTCCAGCATCGCGATCCGGTTCGCCGTGGCAAACGCCACCGCCCCGCCCGAGCCGCCCTCGCCGATGATGACCGCGATCACCGGCACCCCGATCGACAGGCTGCGCTCGGTCGCCTTGGCAATCGCTTCCGACTGTCCGCGCTCTTCGGCGCCCTTGCCCGGATAGGCGCCGGGCGTGTCGACCAGCGTGATCACCGGCAGGCGGAACTTGTCGGCCATGTCCATCAGCCGGATCGCCTTGCGGTACCCCTCCGGCCGCGCCATCCCGAAATTGCGCTCGATCCGGCTTTTGGTGTCGTGGCCCTTCTCATGCCCGATCACCACGACTGGCGTGTCGTTGAACCGCGCAAGGCCCCCCATGACGGCATGGTCATCGGCAAAGTTGCGGTCCCCGGCCAGCGCGGTGAATTCGGTGAACAGCGCGTCGATATAGTTGCGGCAATGCGGCCGGTCGGGATGACGCGCCACCTGACATTTCTGCCACGCGTTCAACCCTTTGTAGAGGTCCTTCAGCATCTGATCGGCCTTGCGATCCAGCGCGTCGGCCTCGGATGACACATCCATCCCCGAACTGCCGCGCGCCATGGCCCGCAACTCCTCGGCCTTGCCTTCGATCTCGGCAAGGGGCTTTTCGAATTCCAGATAGTTCATCGCCGGCACTCCATCCGCTTGCGCCCTATATGGCCAAGCCTGATCCAAGTTGCAACCAAGCCCGTATCCACAGACAGCAACGCCCTGAAGCTTTCGCATCAGGGCGCGCATCCTCCCCTTCAATGCTGCTTCGGGCCTCCCCTCCCTTGGCAGCCGGGTAACTGATGGTGCGGTAATGCCTGCCCGTTTTCATCCCGTCCTGTCAATGCCGATCTGCGCCACGGCCTTTCCGTTCCCCCAATAATCCGCCATGACTGCGGCGACACAAAGGGGGCCCAATGATCACCGTCACCCGCGACACCTTCGCCCTTGCCCGCACCTTCACCATCTCGCGCGGCTCCAGGACCGAGGCGCAGGTGCTGACCGTTTCCGTGACCCGGTCGGGCCTGACCGGCCGGGGCGAATGCGTGCCCTATCCCCGCTATGGCGGCACGCTGGACGGCGACACCGCCCTGATCGGCGCCCTTGATCCCGCCATCACCCGCGCCGCCCTGCAACATGCCCTGCCCCCCGGCTCTGCCCGCAACGCCGTCGATTGCGCCCTGTGGGATCTGGAGGCGAAGCAGTCCGGCCGCCGCGTCTGGCACCTCGCTGGCCTGCCCGAGCCCCGCCCCGTGCCGGTGGCCTTCACCCTGTCGCTTGACACCCCTGACGCCATGCGCGCGCAGGCCACCGAGAATGCCCACCGCCCGATCCTCAAGATCAAGCTCGGCACCCCCGACGACATGCCCCGCCTCGAGGCCGTCCGCGAAGGCGCCCCCCGCGCCACGCTGATCATCGACGCCAACGAAGGCTGGACGCCCGAGGTCTACACCGACCTTGCGCCCCACCTTTTGCGCCTCGGCGTCGCCATGGTCGAACAGCCGCTTCCCGCCGGGGGTGACGACATGCTGGCCGAAATTGCCCGGCCCCTGCCGGTCTGCGCCGACGAAAGCGCGCACGACACCGCCAGTCTCGCCGCCCTCAAGGGCAAATATGACCTCGTGAACCTCAAGCTCGACAAGACCGGCGGGCTGACCGAGGCGCTCGCCGCCCGCACCGAAGCCGCCCGCCTCGGCCTTGGCCTGATGGTCGGCTGCATGGTCGGCTCCTCGCTGGCCATGGCGCCTGCGACACTGGTGGCGCAGGGCGCGCGTTATTGCGACCTTGACGGCCCGCTTCTTCTGTCCCAAGACCGCGCAAACCCCCTGACCTACAGCGATGCAGGGGTCCACCCGCCGGAACCGGCCCTTTGGGGATAGCATCATGACCCGCCCAGATCAGCTCAGGACTGTCTACCTCAACGGCGACTACCTGCCCGAAACCGAGGCCAAAGTCTCGATCTTCGACCGCGGTTTCCTGATGGCCGATGGCGTCTATGAAGTGACCTCGGTGCTGGGCGGCAAACTGATCGACTTCGATGGCCATTGCGCCCGCCTCGCCCGCTCCCTGCGCGAGCTTGACATGGCCGCCCCCTGCCCGGATGCCGAGCTTCTGGCCGCCCACCGCGAACTGGTCCGCCTGAACGACATCACCGACGGCATGATCTACCTGCAAGTCACCCGCGGCAATCCCGGCGACCGCGACTTTGCCTATCCCGGCCCGGACGTGAAACCGACGCTCGTGATGTTCACCCAGTCCAAACCCGGCCTTGCCGACAACCCCGCCGCCAAGACCGGCTGGAAGGTGATCTCCGTCCCCGATGTCCGCTGGGGCCGCCGCGACATCAAGACGGTGCAGCTTCTCTACCCCTCGATGGCCAAGATGATGGCCAAGGCCGCCCATGTCGATGACAGCTGGTTCGTCGAGGATGGTGTGGTGACCGAAGGCACCTCGAACAACGCCTATATCATCAAGGGCAGCCGCATCATCACCCGCCAGCTTTCCAATGACATCCTGCACGGCATCACCCGCGCTGCCGTCCTGCGCTTTGCCGCCGAAGCGCAGATGGAGGTCGAGGAACGCCCCTTCACCGTGGCCGAGGCGCAAAAGGCCGACGAGGCCTTCATCACCTCCGCCTCCGCCTTCGTGATGCCGGTGGTGGAGCTTGACGGCGCGGCCATCGGATCGGGCAAGCCGGGCAAGACCGTCACCCGCCTGCGCGAGATTTATCTCGACGAAATGCGCAAGGCGGCGATCTGATCACTCCGGGGCACGGCAGACCTATCCTTTTTGCGGCGTCTCTCCGCCCACATTGGCCGCGAACGCCACGGCAAACTCCGCCTGCTTGGCGGCATCCGCCGGGGTCTGGTGCAATGCCACCCATTTGGCATAGGGCATCCCGTAGACCACCTCGCGGGCCGCATCCTTGTCCAGTGCGATGCCCCGCGCCACCGCGGCCTCCTGATACCACCGGCTCAGACAGTTGCGGCAGAACCCGGCAAGGTTCATCAGGTCGATGTTCTGCACATCGGGCCGCTTGACCAGCAAATGCTCCATCAAGGCGCGAAAGGCGGCAGCTTCCAGTTCGGTGCGGGTCGCGTGGTCAAGCTCGGCCATGATATGTCCTCTGCCAAAGGCCACATTCTATCCCATGCCGCCCGCCAAGGCGAGATGGCGTCAAGCGGCCTGCGCCATCCAGCTTGGAAGAGTGACGTTTGACAGCTCGAATGCGTTCGGATCGGTCAACACGGCCACCGCCTGACCCGCGAAATACAGGGTCACATCCCCGCTTTCCGCGTCCGTCGTCATGGTCAGATCGTCAGGCGTGGCGGGCGAGAACACATCCGGGTCCAGACCCAGATACAACTGCTCGGTCTGACCGTCAAAATCCGTGATCGTCACGGCAGCGTCGCTGCCTTCGTCAACATAGACGGCGAAGTCGTCGGCAAAGCCGCCGCCCGTCATCGTGTCCCCGTCGTCGCCAATTAGGGTGTCGATGCCCCAGCCACCGGACTGAACGTCCGCCGCGTCCGTACCCCGATCGTCGACGCCCACAATGAAATCATTGCCAAGATCGCCAGTTAGAGTGTCGGCACCCTCAAAATCCATCACCACATCATTGCCGTCGCCACCACTGATCTGGTCGTCGCCCGCAAAGCCCGTGTTCAGCCCCGATCCGCTGAACACATTGTCATCGGCCATCTCATCGTCGCCCTCGCCAAGCCAGATCGTATCATCGCCCGCGCCGCCGTCGACCAGATCGTTTCCGGCACCGCCAAAGATCAGATCGTCGCCCTCTTCGCCCACCGCGACGTCGTTGCCGTCGTCCATGTTCACCGTATCATCGCCCGACCAGGCCGCGACAAAGTCGTCACCGCCCCCGGCCGTGATCTCCTCGGACTCGGTTGTGCCCTCCAGAAAGTCGGCATTCTGCGTGCCAATGATATCCGGGGCGTCGTCATCATTATCGTCATGTCCGAAAAGATCGCCGAACAGAAACGGCACGAACAACAGCAGCAAAAAGTATTCCATGGCAGTATCCCCGACCCAGCTTAACGCCCGAGTATCTTTTCGACGGCAGCGGGGAAGTCAAATCTTTCCGCACTTTGGCCACAATTTTGCCACAATGGCCCAGCGCTGGCCCGCATTGTCTGCCGGGTCACTTCCCAACCGGCCTTCCGGTCAGCATCGGGGCCGGCAGGGCGGCCTTGGCAAATCACCACGCCCGGTCTGCGGGCATTTTAGCCCATGGCGGGACTAGCGCTGCATCCAACCTGGCAAGACGATGTTCGCCGTTGTGACCTCGCCCAAGGGCGCCATCAATTCGGCCACCTTCTGCCCTGCCAGAAGGATCGTCACATCACCGCTGTCGGGGTTTTTCTCGATGGTCAGGTCGTCGGCGATTAGGC
>JANMCI010000481.1:0-2130 GCA_031361245.1 Rhodobacterales bacterium | reverse complement strand
GGCGACCGCTGTCGCCTCCAGCGCCTCCGCCCCCCGCGCGTTGATCACCAGATCGACGCCCGCCGCCGCCAGTGCCTCGGCACAGCCCCGCCCCAGCCCTTTGGAGGCCGCCGTCACCAAGGCCCGCTTGCCCTTTATCCCCAGATCCATCGCTTCTCTCTTTCCATTGGTCGCAAAATGCCTTGTAACGGTCCTGACACGGCCCATTTCCCGCCCACACTACCCACTATTTTTCATCTTGCCACAACCCGCGTTCAAAGGATCGTTCCGGCCATGGCCGACCTGAAACCGCCCGCACCCCAACCCGGGCCCCAACCAGGACATGCCTGCCAGATCTTCCGGTCTGCCGACATCTTCGTGTCCAGCGGCACCAATCAGGGCGACGATCTGGCCGGGCCGGACGCGGTTGATCCGGGCGACATCTACCAGCTTGACCGTGACGCCATTCCGCTGCGCCTTGTTGTCAGCCAGCCCCGCGGTGCCGATCAGCATGTCGCCGCAGGCTCTGCCGTCGGACGCGAGGGGCAAAAGATCCGGCTCGAGGCGCGCTATGACCTGATGTCCCCCGATGGCGAAAGGGTCGGCCTCCTGATCCTGCGTCTGGACGAGGGCGCGCGGTTTGCCCTGCCCCTGTCGCCCATCGGCCCGCAGGTCGATTACACCCTTGTCGCGGTCGAACCTGCGCCCACCGACCTGTTGCTGGCCGACCTTTTGTGCCTGTCCTTTGCCCGGGGCACGATGATCACCCTTGCCGACGGCGCGCAACGCCCGATCGAGGCGCTGCATCCCGGCGATCCCATCCTGACCCGCGACCACGGCCGCCAGCCGGTTCGCTGGATCGGCCATGCCCGCCTGCGCGCCGTCGGGGCCTTTGCCCCCGTGGTCATTCCCGCCGGCACCCTCGGCAACGGCGGCGACCTTGTCCTCAGCCAGCATCACCGGGTGTTTCTTTATCAGCGCCAGAAACTGCCCGGCCTGTCGACCTCCGAACTTCTGGTGCAGGCCCGCCATTTCGTCGACGGCGATGCCGTCTATCTGCGCGAAGGCGGCTATGTCGATTACTTCAGCCTGGTCTTTGACCGCCACGAAATCATCTATGCTGAAGGCATCCCCTCCGAAAGCCTCATGGTCAACGACGCCACCGTGAACCGCCTGCCGCCGGAAATCGCCGACGAGGTCCGGGCCAAATTCCCCGGCCTCAGCCAGAACCCCCATTTCGGCACCGAGGCCGGACGACAGTTTCTGGACGCCATCGGCCCGCAGAAGCTGTTCAAGGGGCGCGGCGGAAAGTAGCGTTGCCCGCTTGACAGTTTCACACCGACGCTTCTTGACCAGACACGCTCAAACCTTTGATGTTTCTCTGCGGCTTTATCGCCCCTTGAAGACATCCGACGTAGTCATGCGGAACGAGTTGCCCTCCACGGTCGAGCCATCACCGGCGACTATGCTCGAATTCGCATCAGCCCTTCACATAAATAACGAGCGTTTCTGGCCGGACCCCATCGTATTTCATGGCAGCCGCAGCCGCCTCGCTTTTCATGATGGCGTCGAATGCGCCCATGTCCGAGACATCCATCGACAAAGCGACACGTTTGCTGTCGTCGGGATGCACGAACGTCGTGATGTTGGTCGCCACGCCACCAAAAACCTCTTGTCTTTTTGGCGACGCCAACCAATGCGCAACGTCATCAACTTCATGGGTCGCAATCATTTTGGGCATGATGTGGTCCTCCGCGGCCTGCGATCTGCAAGCATTAAAACGCCAAGTATACACCCGACCAACCAATCGACCAAATCCAATCGCCTTCGCGGCACCAGACACCTTCGCCCAACATTTTTCGCCGCGACCGTGACAGACCAATTCTCACCGCCAAAGGACAGAGCGGTCCAAAATCCAATCTTCCTATCGCGGATCGGGGTCAACAATTGCACCCACACAGCCGAAAATTCTGACCGTTCAGGGCATTGAGCCCGCAGGTTTGCCTCGCGTTTGTAGCCTCGTCGAAAGCGACCGTCCTTGTCACTTTGCAGCGACCAGACTTCGCCACAGTCCCAGGTGGGCTCAAAGCGATCACTGCGGCCCTTTTGGCAACTTGAATCCTGCTTCAACTAGGTCGGGGCCTGCCCCGA
>JANMCI010000476.1:0-3240 GCA_031361245.1 Rhodobacterales bacterium | reverse complement strand
GAGGTCTGGCCCGAGGCCAAGCTGTTGATCTATGCCGAGTTTTACTACAAGGGCCGCGGCGCCGACGTGGGCTTTGACCCCGAGTTTTCCAAACCGAGCTTCGATCAGGTGATGATCGCCCAAGGCCGCGCCAGCCATCTGGGGCAGGCGCTGCTGCACGCCGATGCCGGCCTGTCGCCCACCGAATGGCAGGCCTCGACCTATCCGCCGCCGCTGCGCCGCATGCTCGATGTCATCCATGATGGCGTGAACACCGAGGTGATGATCCCCAAATCCAACGCCAGCCTGACCCTGCCCGATGGCCGCGTCGTCCGGCACGGCGAAGAGGTTCTGACCTTCGTCAACCGCAACCTCGAGCCCTACCGCGGCTACCACATCTTCATGCGCGCCCTGCCCGCCATCCTTGCCGCCCGCCCCGAGGCTCAGGTCCTGATCGTCGGCGGCGACGAGGTCAGCTATGGCTCGGCCCCCAAGGATCAAAAGGGCTGGAAGGACGTGATCCTGAACGAGGTCAGGGACAAGCTGGACATGTCCCGCGTCCATTTCATGGGCAAGATCGCCTATGACCAGTTCACCGCCCTGATGCAGGTCAGCCGGGCCCATGCCTATCTGACCTATCCGTTCGTGCTGTCATGGTCGATGATCGAGGCGATGTCGGCCGGCGCCCATGTGATCGGCTCGCGCACCGCTCCGGTGGAAGAGGTCATCAAGGACGGCGTCAACGGCTCGCTCGTCGATTTTCTCGATGTCGAAGGCTGGTCCGCCAAGCTGATCGACGCACTGGCCAAGCCCGGCAAATACATGCTGATCCGTCAGGCCGCCCGCGAAACCGCGCTGAAACGCTATGACCAGCGCTACCTTTTGCCCAAGATGATCGACTTTGTCGAACGCCATGGACCACAGAGGAAGTAGGGCCGAAAATTTTTCGCCGAAAAATTTTCTCCCGCCTCACGCCAGCAGGCGCGCCAAGACCTCAACCAGACGCTCGACCCCGGCCATCGTGGTCACCGCACCCGGCGACAGGCGCAGGGTCTGGCCGCGCGCGTCGGTGGTGATGCCTTGGGCCCGCAAGGCACCCACGACGGCGGTGGCTGACAAGCGTTCGGGCAGCCGCAGCATCACCGAGCCGCCGCGCCTGTCGGGGTCGCGCGGCGACAAAAGGTGCAGGCGCAGATCGTCGGCGGCGGCGATGATCCGCGACGACAGGCTGCGGTTATGGGCCAGCATCGCGGCGTGATCCTGGCCTGCGTGCCACTCCAGCGCCGGCAGGCTGGCCAGCGCCGAGACGACCGAGGGCGTGCCATTGTCGAACCGCCTTATGTCGCCGGCAAAGCCGAATTTGGTGATGTCCCAGTTGAACGGATTGCTTTGGCTGAACCAGCCGCGCAATTCGGGTTCGCAATGGCCGATCAGCCGGGGCGAGACATAAAGCACCCCCGCGCCGGGCGTGCCACACATCCATTTGAGGCTGGTCGAGACCGCGAAATCCACCTCGGGCGCGTGAACGTCAAACGGCAAGAGCCCGGCAGCCTGGGTGATATCCACCCCGACCAGCGACCCCATCTGCCGCGCCCGCGCCACCACCTCACGCAGGGCAATCCGGTGCGAGGTGGTCGAACTGACCCAGGTCAGCAGGGCAAGGCCGACATCAGGCGTCCAGGCGTCGAGGAAATCCTCATCCTCGACATGGGCCGCCCCCTGCCGCAGGGGCACGGTGCGCAGGGTGAAACCATGCGCCTTTGCCATGCCCGCCAACAGGAAATGGTTGGAGGGAAAGCAGTCCGCCCCCACCAGCACCGTCTTGCCCGCCAGATGGCCCTTCGGCAGCGCGGTCAGCAGCGCATGAAACCCCGCCGTCACATTCTCGAACGTCGTGACCGACCCTGGCGCCGCATTCAGGATGCCGCGCCACAGGTCGATGAAGCGCTGCCGCCGCTCCAGCACATAGGCCCATTGCCCGTCATCGCCCGTGCCCCAGACCAGCGAGAACGCGGCCAGAGCACCCGCCATATCACGGGCCTTGCCGGGATATTGACCGATGGAGTGATACAGGAAATAGCTGTCTGACATCGCGGCCTCCGTTTGGCCCATGGCTAAAGCGATTCAGGTTTCGATGGAATCAGAAATCGCTGCCTCTCGTTTCACTCGAACGCGTTTTCCGATGCCGTCGTTTCCGTCAAAACCTGAACCGCTCTAGCACCGGGGCCGCGACAAGGCCAGTCTTGCCACCGCCGCCCGGATCGGGCAAAGCGCGGTCATGATCTATCACCGCCCCATCCAGATCGAATTCAACCACTGCGACCCCGCCGGGATCGTGTTCTTTCCGCGGTTCTACGAGATGGTCTCGTCGGTCTGCGAGAATTTCCACAAGGATGTCGCGGGCTATCCTTACGCCACCATGATGGCCGCCCGGCAGGGTGTTCCGACCGTGCGGATGGAGACCGATTTCCACGCCCCCGCCCGCCTTGGCGACGTGCTGGATTTCCGGCTGGAAGTGACGCGGCTTGGCCGGTCCTCGATCACGCTGAAGGTGACCGCCTGGACCGACCACAACCGCCTGACCGTTCACATGACCCAGGCCTTCGTGCAGGGGCTGAAGGCGGTGTCGTGGCCGCCGGAGGTGCGGGCACGGATCGAAGCCTTTATGACCCCAGTCACACCCCGTAGTAATTCCGGTACCAGCTGACGAACTCGCCGATCCCCTCGCGCACCGCCGTCTTGGGCGCATAGCCGGTCAGCCGGCGCAGAAGGTCGGCATTGGCCCAGGTCGCATGCACATCACCCATCTGCATGTCCATGTAATTCCGCGTGGCCTTGCGGCCCAGACACTCTTCGATCGCATCGACGAAATCCAGCAGCTTTACCTTGTCGGAATTGCCGATATTGACCACCCGCCACGGTGCGGCATGGGACAGGCTGTCACCCTCAACCGGCTGGCCCGAGCCAGGCATCGGCGGCACCGCGTCGATCAGCAACCGGATTCCGCGCACAAGATCCGTGACATAGGTGAAATCGCGGTACATCTCGCCATGATTGTAGATGTCGATGGGCCGGTCCTGCAGGATCGCCTCGACAAACTTGTACAGCGCCATGTCCGGTCGCCCCCACGGGCCATAGACGGTGAAGAACCGGAACATCGTGGTCGGGATGTGCCACAGATGCGCATAGGCGTGGCCCATGGATTCCGTCGCCTTCTTGGTCGCGGCATAGATCGTCAGCTGATGGTCGGCGCGGTCGGTC
>JANMCI010000427.1:0-12158 GCA_031361245.1 Rhodobacterales bacterium | reverse complement strand
CTGAAGTCGATCTCCAAGGAAACCACCTTCCACGAGGACACCTCCGACCCCGACCTGCTGGACGGTCACATCTGGCGCCTCTCCGAACAAGTCGCCGACCGCGCCAAGGCCAAGCAGCTCTCCGGCCGCACCGTGACGCTGAAGCTGAAGCGCACCGATTTCCAGACCATCACCCGCCGCCACTCCCTGCCCGATCCCACCCAGCTGACCGACCGCATCTACCGCGCCGCCGCCGAGCTGTTCGCCCACGCCCCCCATGGCCCTTTCCGCCTGATCGGCGTCGGGATCAGCGACCTCGCCCCCGAAAGCGCGGCTGACCTGTCCGGTGACCTCCTCGACCCCGATGCCGGCAAACGCGCCAAAGCCGAACGCGCCGCGGACGCGATCCGCGCCAAATTCGGTGCCGAGGCGATCATCAAGGGTCGCGCCTTGCGCTAGTCGTCGATAAAGGCCGCCACGTCGCTCCCTTCGAAACCTGCGCGGGCGTTGCCGTAGCCTTGGAATCGTCATCCGGCGATCCTTCTCCACGGCGGGCGGATAGAAAGCAGGAATCACGCGGTCGGAGATAGCCAAATAATGTCAGCTTTTCAGACAATGACGAGGGGTCACTCAGCGGCGAGTGGAACAGCCCTGCGGCCTATGCTTGCGATGTCTGCGACCACACGATTAAAGCGGACTGCAAAGCTGGCAAAATTCGGCCCCGGCTCGATCCGGGCTTCGTCGAGGTAAAGGCCACGGTCAATTTCGACCTGAACGACGTGCCTGCGAGACAACGGGCGACCATAGTGCTGAGCGATGTACGCCCCGGCAAACGGCGAGTTCCGGACGACGTGGAAATCGGCAGCAACAAAGGCAGCCTCAATCTGATCAACCACCTCGCGCCCGGCAGCGGCGCCGAAACGATCGCCCAGCACAACTTCGGGTTTGGGATGCCCTGGGCGGGAGTGGTTTTCTATCGCCTCATGCGGCATCGAATGGCAGTCGATCAGGATGGCGTCACCAAAGACGGCTTGAGTCTCTTCAATGATGCCGTTCAGCGCGTCATGATAGGGGCGCCAGTGATGTGCAAGACGGTGTTGTGCCTCCTCCATCGTGATCTTGCCCGGATGGATCACCCGCCCGCCAGATACGACGCGCGGAACCACACCAAGACCCGATGAAATCCGCGGGTTGTGAGCCATGCGCTCAATCCCGTCGATGACGGCTGGGTCAAGCTCGTCGGGGGCGCGGTTCAGATCAATATAGGCCCGGGGCGTCAGAGCGCAAATCATCGGCGCCCCGCAATGTGGCGCACGGGCAATGAGCCGGTCCATATAGGCGTCTTCCGATGACCGCAGTTGCAGAATCGACAGCTGGCTGGCTTCGAGGAATTTGGCCGCGTAGTCTCGCCCGGAATGGGGCGAGGCGAAGATAACACTGGTTTCCTGCCGCGAGGGCCGGGTAAGGCGAAAGGCCGGTTTGGTCATGCGCACCTCTGTCAACAATAGCTATAGCGGGTAATTTGCTCTCGGAAAGCCCTTGATCAGGGCGACGACTCTATTTATAGCACCGCAGACCGACGCGGTTCCGCCCGCGTCCTTTTCTTTGGTATGGGCGGGAATGTTAGGCGCGTGGGGGGTTAGCTCAGCGGTAGAGCACTACGTTGACATCGTAGTGGCCACCAGTTCGATCCTGGTACCCCCCACCATTCACCGTTCCCTTCGGGGGGCAGATTTCAACTGGTGCGAAGACGCACCGCGACAAGGGAGACAGCCATGAAGGTTGCAAACTCGCTCCGCTCGCTGAAGACGCGTCATCGCGATTGCCAGATCGTGCGCCGCAAAGGCCGCGTTTATGTGATCAACAAGACGCAAAAGCGCTACAAGGCCCGTCAGGGTTGAGCGCCGCAGAGCACGCATGATGGGCCGCCAAGGGGAACCTTCGGCGGCTTTTTCATTTCAGGACAGGACGTTGCCATGCATCCCAATCCCGCTTTCCGCAAGACGCCGACCGATGCCAATCTGGCGTTTGCAAATGCGCGCAGCTTTGGCACACTTTGTGTGAATGGGACCGACGGGCCGCTGCTTGCGCATGTACCCTTCCTGCTATCGCCCGATGGTGCGTGGGCCGAAATTCATCTGGCACGCTCGAACGCCATCATCGCCGGCGGCCTGCCCGCGCGGGCTGTGTTGGCGGTGCTTGACGACGATACCTATGTCTCGCCCGACTGGTATGGCATGGAGGATCAGGTGCCGACCTGGAATTACATCGCCGTCCATCTGCGGGGAGAGCTCGTCCCCCTGCCGTCTGCGGCGCTGGAGCCGCATCTGAACGCCCTGTCCGATAAATTCGAATCTCGTCTCTTGCCCAAGCCCGCCTGGAAAACCTCCAAGATGTCGGATGGGGTGATGGAGCGGATGATGCGGATGATTCTGCCATTTCGCCTGAACATCACCGCCGTTGACGGGACTTGGAAGCTTGGCCAGAACAAACCCACCGCAGCGCGCCAAGGCGTCATCGCTGCGCTAGAGGCGCGGGGACCGGCCGTTGCGGGGCTGGCGCAGAGGATGCGTGATCTGCCCGAGGGTTGATGCGAACCGATGGACAGTCGCCGGCGCTGGCCCTAGCGTCGCTTCGTCTGAACCCGGGGTGCCGCCGATGAAGCTCTTTCACTCTCCCACCACACCTTTTGGCCGCAAGGTCATGGTTGTCCTCCATGAAACCGGCCTTGTCGGAGGGGTTGAGGTGATCGAGGTCACAGGGACCCCGCTCGCCACCGGCAGCCTGCCCGTTACGCAGAACCCCTTGGGCAAGATCCCGGCGCTGGTGCGCGACAACGGCCGCGTGATCTACGACAGCCGGGTGATCTGCCGCTACCTCGACGACCTCTGCCATGCCGGGCTTTACGGCGAGGGCGAGGCGCTGTGGAACGTTCTGACGCTTGAGGCCACCGCTGACGGCATACTCGATGCCGCCCTCCTCATGACCTACGAAGCCCGCTTGCGGCCCGAAGCAATCCGCTTTCCTGACTGGGTCGAGGCGCAGTGGGTCAAGATCGCCCGCACCCTTGATGCGGTCGAGCGGGACTGGCTGGACCACCTGGCTGGCCCTCTGCGGATGAGCCAAATCGCGGTGGGCGCAGCGCTTGGTTATATCGACTTTCGCCATGGCGCTCGCAACTGGCGAGAGGGTCGGCCAAGGCTCGCCGCATGGGAAGCCGGATTCGCAAATCGTCCGGCAATGCAGGCCACCAAACCCCCCGCGCAATAGGCAAACGGCGGCAAATATGGGATGCGCGGGCGCGCCTTCAAGGTCACGCCCCGCAAAAACCCGGATTTCCCTGCCCATGCGCGTCTTTGTCCGCTGGACGGCCCCGCAATCCTTGTCTAAAACCCGCCCGGCAAGGCTGCGGTATTCCGTGGCCGATCTATCATATCGGCCGCACGATTTGCGGCCACCCAGAGGGAGAAGCATTCGTGTCCCACGCTGACGATCATTCGGGAAGCCCCGCCACCAATCGGCGCGATTTCCTGTATTATGCGACCGCCGGGGCGGGCGTCGTGGCAACTGGTGCCGCCGTTTGGCCGCTGGTCAACCAGATGAACCCGTCGGATGACGTCAAGGCGCTGGCGTCGATCGAGGTCGATATCAGCGGTGTCACCGAAGGCACGCAACTTACCGTGAAATGGCGCGGCAAACCGGTCTTCATCCGTCACCGCACTGCGGATGAAATCGCGGCGGCCCGCGGCGTGGCGCTGGGCGATCTGGTCGATGCCGCAGCCCGCAACGACAATCTGCCCGGCGAAACCGATGCCTCCGATGTCAACCGCTCGCTCGACGCGGATGGCAAGTGGCTGGTGATGATGGGTGTGTGCACCCACCTTGGCTGCGTGCCGCTGGGCGATGGCGCCGGCGACTTCGGCGGCTGGTTCTGCCCCTGCCACGGCTCGCAATACGATACCTCCGGACGTATCCGAAAAGGCCCGGCACCGCAAAACCTGGAAGTGCCCGTCGCGGCCTTCCTCAACGAAACAACGATCAAGCTCGGGTAAGGAACGCAAGAGATGGCCGGTATCCCGCACGACCACTACGAGCCCAAACCGGGCTTTCAAACCTGGCTCCACAGCCGCCTGCCCATCGTCAGCATGATGTATGACACGCTGATGATCCCGACGCCCAAGAACCTGAACTGGATGTGGATCTGGGGCATCGTGCTGACCTTCTGTCTGGGCCTGCAAATCGTCACCGGCATCGTGCTTGCGATGCACTACACCCCCAACGTCGATATGGCCTTCGCCTCGGTCGAGCATATCATGCGCGACGTGAACGGTGGTGTGATGCTGCGTTATCTGCACGCCAACGGCGCGTCGCTGATGTTCTTTGCGGTCTACCTGCACATCTTCCGCGGCCTTTACTACGGCAGCTACAAAGCCCCGCGTGAAGTGACCTGGGTGATCGGAATGATCATCTATCTGTTGATGGTCGCCACGGCCTTCATGGGCTATGTCCTGCCTTGGGGCCAGATGTCGTTCTGGGGTGCCACGGTCATCACCGGCCTGTTCGGAGCGATCCCCGGCATCGGGCCGTCGCTGCAGGAATGGCTGCTGGGCGGCTTTGCCATCGACAATGCCACGCTGAACCGCTTCTTCTCGTTGCATTACCTTCTGCCCTTCGTGATCGCCGGACTTGTCGGCGTGCACATCTGGGCCTTCCACACCACGGGCAACAACAACCCGACGGGCGTTGAAGTGCGCCGCGGCTCGATGGCGGAAGCCGAGAAGGACACCCTGCCCTTCTGGCCCTATTTCGTGATCAAGGACCTGTTCGCGCTCAGCGTGATCCTGACGCTGTTCTTTGCGGTCGTAGGCTTCATGCCGAACTATTTGGGCGATCCGGACAACTACATTCAGGCCAACCCGCTGGCGACACCGGCGCATATCGTGCCGGAATGGTACCTGCTGCCGTTCTACGCCATCCTGCGGTCGTTCGATAACACCGTCTGGGCCGTGCAACTGGTGCAGTTCCTGACCTTTGGCATCGTGGACAGCAAGCTGTTCGGCGTGCTGGCGATGGCCGGCGCGATCCTGGCCATGGCGCTGGCGCCGTGGCTGGACACCTCGTCGGTCCGTTCGGGCCGCTATCGCCCGATGTTCAAATGGTGGTTCGCGCTTCTGGTCATCGACTTCGTCATCCTGATGTGGGTCGGCAGCCAGGTTCCCTCGACCATCACCGGCTGGATCGGGCTGATCGCCTCGACCTACTGGTTCGCCTATTTCTTCATCGTCCTGCCGCTGTTGGGTGTGCTTGAAAAGCCGCTCTTGCAACCGGCAACGATCGAAGAAGACTTCAAGTCGCACTACGCCGATCCGGCCGAGTGAGAGAAAGGAACTGACCACGATGTTTCGCAAAATCGCACTCAGCGCTGTCTCCGCTCTGACCCTGTTCACCGGTGCCGCTTGGGCGGAAGGTGAGGCCAAGACCATCGACGTGCCCTTCAACTTTGAAGGTCCGTTCGGCAGCTTTGACGAGCACCAGTTGCAGCGCGGTCTGCAGGTATTCACCGAGGTTTGCTCGGCCTGCCACGGGATGAAGTTCCTCCGCATCGGCGCGCTTGCCGATGTCGGTGGCCCGCATCTGCCAGAAGAGCAGGTCAAGGCCTATGCCAAGGCTTTGACGGTGATCGATGCCGAAACCGGCGCAGAACGTGCCGCGACCCCGGCCGACCACTTCCCGCCCAATACCGGCGCTGGAGCCCCGGACCTGTCGGTCATGGCCAAGGCGCGCAAGGGTTTTTCGGGTCCCATGGGTCTTGGCACCAATCAGCTGTTCAAAGGCATGGGCGGGCCGGAGCACATCTATTCTGTCCTGGTCGGCTATGAAGAAAATCCGGCCTGCGCGCCCGAAGGGATCGACGGCTTTTATTACAACGTATCCTTCGGAAATGGCGCAATTCCGGACACCTGCAAGGTTGACGGCCATCCCACGATCGAGGGCAGCTGGATTGCCATGCCGCCGCCGCTGTCGGCCGGTTTGGTCACTTACTCTGACGGCACCGAAACCTCGGTCGAGAACTATGCCGAGGATGTCTCGGCCTTCCTGACCTGGGCCGCCGAGCCGAAGATGATGGTCCGCAAGCAATCGGGCTTCAAGGCGGTTCTGTTGCTGGGCCTTTTGTCGGTCCTGCTCTATCTGACCAACAAGCGGCTTTGGGCCGGGGTCAAGGGCAAGAAGAAAACCGCCTGACCGTAGCACACCTGTCCAAAAAAAGGCCCCGCCACCGCGCGGGGCCTTTTGCATTGCGTGGTCGGAATGGCCCCCGTTGCAGGTCGCGGTCAACAGGTTAAGATCGAGTTAATGAAAACACAATAACCTATTTATATCAGTTGTTTACACCAATGTCGTCAAAAGCGACATCTCACCATTATCGGGCAGAGCCTACCCCAAGTAATCCCGCAGCGCCTCGGGCGGATCGGCGAACAGGGCTGCCGTCGGCAGCGGCGGTGCGGCCACCCCCTCGGCGACCAGCACTGTCCGCCCGGCAAAGCGTTGGGCGTCGCGCGGGTCATGGGTGACCAGCAGGACGAGCGTCATCGCCTCTGCGGCGATCTCTTGCACCAGCGTCAGCAGGTCGGCCTTCAGCGCCGGGCCAAGGGCCGCGAACGGCTCGTCCAGCAGCAGTATCGGCCGGTTTTGCAACAACACCCGCCCCAAGGCCGCACGCCCTTGCTGGCCGCCCGACAACTCGGCCGGACGGCGCTGGCCCAGACCGGTCAAACCCAGCCGGTCCATGACCGTGGTCACTCGCGACACCTGCGCCTGATCAAGCCGAAGGCTGGTGGACAGGGCCAGCCCAAGATTCTGCGCAACTGTCAGGTGAGGGAACAGGTTCTGGTCCTGAAACAACATGCTGACCGGGCGTTGGCTGGCGGGCAGAGGGGTCAGGTCTTGCCCATCCCAAAAGATACGCCCCGAGGCCGGCGCCAGAAACCCGGCAATCGTCATCAGAAGCGTTGATTTCCCCGCGCCGGACGGGCCGATCACCGCGACGATCTCGCCAGCCTCTGTCGCCCAGTCGGCGGTCAGGCGAAAGCCGGGATAGACCAGTTCAAGGTTTTCAAGGCGCAGCACGACGGCCCCCCAGATCACAGACAAGAAACAGCGCGAAGCTGAGCGTGACAAGCAAAAGCGACGCCGCTGCGGCCTGTTCCATGCGGTAGGCTCCGGCCAACCGCTGGACCATCAGGGGAAGTGTGGCTGTGGTGTCGCCGGCAAATAGGGCGATGACCCCCAGATCCCCCATCGACAGGGCCGCTGCAATCCCGGCCCCCAGCCCCAGGGGGCGGCCAAGCCGGGGCAGGGTGACAAGACGCAGCTGCGCCAGACCGGTCAGGCCAAGCGTCGCCGACAGGCGACCGTACCCCTGATGCAGCGCCAGAGCCTCGGGCAGCAGCAGGCGATAGAGGAACGGCAATGACAGGGTTGCGTTGGTCAGCACGGTCACGGGCAACGCCACCGCTTCCGGCGTGGTCAGCGGGCGCAGGACGAGAAACAGGCCGGTGCCCAGCACCAGCCCTGATGCCGCCATCGGCAACATGGCGGCCACTTCGATCCATCGCCGGGCGCCGACATTCCGCGCCGCCGCAAGCGCAAGGCATAGCCCGCAAACAGTTGCAAGGGTGGCGGAGGTGACAGCGACCAGACCCGATCGCAGCGCGGCCTGCCAGACGGGTACCGGCAATGTGGACAGCGACGGCAGCCCGTCGACCAGGACGTTCACCAACGGCAAGCTGAGGAAGATGGCCGCCGCCGCCAACAGCGCCCCATCCGCAAGGCGCCGCCAACCCGCAGGGGCCGCGTGAACCCCGGTGCGGTCCAGACCCGCGCCGAGCCGTGACGGCAGGCTCAAGCGGCCCGCGGCCACCACGACCACGGCGCAGATCAGAAACTGCACTCCGGCCAGCAGCGCTGCGCGCCCCAGATCGAAGTCGAACCGTAAAGACTGATAAATCGCCAGTTCCACTGTTGTCGCCCTCGGCCCGCCGCCCAGCGTGAGCGACACGACGAAGCTTGTGAGGCAAAGCAGGAAAACAACCGTAAATGCACCGGGCAGGAGGTTCCGGAGCATTGGCAACTCGATGTGGCGGAGCTGACTGGAGGGCGGCAAACCGAGGGTTTCAGCGAGACGAAATCGCTCGGCCGGGATGGCGGCCCAACCGTTCAGCAACATCCGGGTGACAAGCGGCAGGTTGAAAAACACGTTGGTCAGCACGACGCCCTGCAAGCCGAAGATCGAAACGGGCGGCAGACCCATGGCAGCAAGCAGTTCATTTACAAGCCCTTCGTGGCCATACACCGACAGAATGCCCACAACCGCCACCACCACCGGCAAAAGGAAGGGCGCGCTGAGGAGTGCAACCAGAGCCGCCCGGCCCGGGAAGCGGCGGCGGGCGAGCGCCCGGGTGAGGGGCACCGCAAAGAGCGTGGAAACCAGTGCCGACACCGCGGCCTGCTTTGACGTGAAGATCACGGCGGCCCAATCGGCAGACCGCAACGCAAAGCCATCGGCATGGAGGGCCAGCACCAGTGCCGTGCCCAGCACCAGTGTCGCGATTGCCGCCGACAAAATCCCGGCGGGCAAGGTCATCGGGCCAGAGCGTCTTGCCATTCTTCCACGGCGGTTTGACGCAGCTGCTCTGCCTCGCTGCTGGAGAAAAGCAGGGATTTCAGCGGTTTGATCAGCGTCTCAAACCCCGAAGGAAGACCCTCTGCAGGGGTTTTGGCGGGATACATCCAGTTGGTCGCAGGCAGAACTGACTGCACGGCGTCCGACGTGAGATAGGTCAGAAACGAGCGCGCAAGGTCCGGGTGGGCGCTGGACGCGAGCATACCTGCAACCTCGATCTGCATGTAGTGGCCTTCGTCAAAGGCAGCGGCGGATTTCGTGGCGTCCTGCTCGGCGATCAGGTGATAGGCGGGAGAGGTCGTATAGCTGAGCACCATGTCGGCCTCGCCGGCAAGAAACAGGCCGTAAGCCTGATCCCATGACGGGGTCACAGTCAGAACATTGTCGGAAAGATCGTGCCACAGTGCAGCAGAATCAGGGCCATAGGCTGCCTTGATCCACATGACCAAACCAAGCCCGGGGGTCGAGGAGCGGGGGTCCTCGATCACGATTTTCAGGTCCGTTGCCGCCAACTCCCGGAAGGATTTCGGGGGGGTCGTCAGTTTGGTGTTGTCATAGACAAAGGCGAACCAGCCCCAGTCGAAAGGCACGAACAAGGGGTCCGAGAAGGGCACCGGCAGATCATTGGCCAAGGTCAGACCATGGGGAGCGAAAAGCTTGGTTTTGCTGGCGTTTTCGGTCAATGAGGTGTCCAGACCAAGGACGACATCGGCATCCGATGCCCCGCCTTCGAGCTTGAGGCGCGCCAGTACGGCAGCGCCATCACCCGCGGTGACAAAGTGCAGATCGCAACCGCAGGTCGCCTCGAACCCCGCCTTGATCGCGGGGCCAGGGCCCCATTCGGCGGCAAAGCTGTCATAAGTCAGGACGTTCAGCACAGGCACTTCCGCACAGGCCATTGAAGCCAGTGGGAAAAACGCCAGCGCAAGATGGATGGTCTTCATAGTGTCTCTCCATTCTGCGACGGCGGGAATGGAGAGGGGCGCGAGCCCGAAACCTTCCCTCCGCCGGTATGATCCGGTTCAGGTTCGACGGGTCCGCTTTCGCATCTCAGCCACTTGGGCACCCCGAGGTGAGGGGAAACATAGCGCTTTGCGGGGTCGCCGCAAGGGGGCGATGTGAAACGCGGCGCAACCTGTTGGGAACGCTTTGTTAATCCCACAACCATCCAAAAACCGGCTGTCTTCCTTCCGTCTTCCTTTTGTCTTCCTTTGGTGAAGACAGCGGGAAGACCGGGGCAAAAATCGCACGCGTTAACCATAATGGGCGAATCGCCCTGACGCGTGTTGCCCGAAGCCGAACCTGCGGTCAGGTTTGCGAGAAAGGTTGTGCGGAGGAACGCCAAGAACTTGCGCCCGTCCGCCCTGAGTGTCGCGCTTTGTGCAAGCCTTGCCGCCCCGCCATGGGCCGACAGCATCAGCTTTGACAGCTTTGCCACGGGCATGCCGGTGAAGCAGGCCGATGGCTTGATCTGGACCGCGCGGCGCGGGGCGCACGAGGTGGTCCGGATGGATTAGAGCAATGCGACCGGGGTCCGCGCCTTTGATGGAGGCGACAAGGTCGAGGCGGGCGTCGTGGCGATGGCGGCGGTGAAAAAACCTTCACCCGCGCGGCAAATTCGCCTATGGGGGCGGTGAGGGAGACCGCGCATGAGCCTGAATACCTTTGGTCATCTGTTCCGCGTCACCACCTGGGGCGAAAGCCACGGGCCGGCGATTGGCTGCACCGTCGATGGCTGCCCGCCCGGTCTGCCGCTGTCCGAGGCCGATTTGCAGCCATGGCTGGATCAACGCAAGCCCGGCACCTCGAAGTTCACCATGCAGCGGCAAGAGGCCGATCAGGTGCGCATCATGTCGGGCGTGTTCGAGGGGCTGACGACCGGCACTCCGATCCAGCTGATGATCGAGAACACCGACCAGCGGTCCAAGGACTATGGCGAAATCGCCCAAAGCTTCCGGCCGGGTCACGCCGACATCACCTATCACCAGAAATACGGGGTGCGCGATTATCGCGGCGGCGGGCGGTCATCTGCGCGCGAGACGGCGAGTCGGGTGGCGGCGGGTGGCGTGGCGCGGCTGGTGCTGGCGGCGCTGGTGCCGGGGCTGAAGATCACTGGTTATATGGTGCAGATGGGACCGCGCGGGATTGACCGGAGCCGGTTCGACCTTGCAGAGATCGGACAGAACCCGTTCTGGTGCCCTGATCCGGTCGCGGCGGCGGACTGGGCCGGTTATCTGGACGCCTTGCGCAAGTCGGGCAATTCGGTTGGCGCCGTGATCGAGGTGGTGGCGGAGGGTGTGCCGCCGGGTCTGGGCGCGCCGCTTTATGGCAAGCTCGACAGTGATCTGGCTTCTGCGATGATGTCGATCAACGCGGTCAAGGGCGTCGAGATCGGCGATGGCATGGCGGCGGCGGCGCTGACCGGTGTGGACAATGCCGACGAGATCCGGATGGGCAATGACGGGCCAATGTTCCTGACCAATCATGCGGGCGGAATCCTGGGCGGAATCTCCAGCGGTCAGCCGGTGGTGTGCCGCTTTGCGGTCAAGCCGACATCGTCGATCCTGACCTCGCGCCGGTCGATCAACGCCAAGGGCGAAGAGGTTGATCTGGTGACCAAGGGCCGCCATGACCCGTGCGTCGGTATCCGGGCTGTGCCGGTGGGCGAGGCGATGATGGCGCTGGTGCTGGCGGACCATCTGCTGCTGGACCGTGGGCAGACCGGTGGGGTGCGGGGGCGGATCGGCTGACCCCGCCCCCGGCTGCGTCAGGTCGCTGGACCCTGACGGCGGGCGCAGTGGAAAATGTTCTTTTCGGTGATGATCACGCTCAGGATGACCTTGGACCAGTCGGAGTAGTCCATCGGATCACCGAGCGGGCCCGTCATCGACATGCCAATCGCCCCGAACTTCTCTTTCAAAGCGCCGCCAAGCAAGACGAACGCTGTCTCGCTGTACGAATCAACGTTCAGCTTGCCATAAGTGCCGACGGCACCGTCGGGGCCGATGTAGGCATAGCTCAAGTCCGCCACCACGATTGCACCGAGATAGTTGCCAGCGTCGTCATTGCAGTCCCATGCGCCGTCGGCGGTCAGGCCAGTGATATTGGCGTCGAGTTGGTGGGCAGTGTCCTCGGCATGAAGGCCGCTTGCCAGAGCCAGTACCAGAGCGGGTGCGGTGAGAATTCTGAACATGTCATGTCTCCTGTTGATCGGTTGGTGGTTTGGATCGACCCTGGGTTTGTGGTTCGGACCGGGGCGATGCCGCAAGAATGCCCGACATGGCGTTTGATCAACGTCAACTTCGCCGTCAAAATCCCCACAAGGGACCGTCAAATCGTGCGTTGCCGGTGCGGTGTCCCGCTATTTCGGCGGCACCGAAAAGAAACGAAGCTCGGTCGGTGCGACGAAAACATAATCGACATCGCGGCCCGGAGGGGCGCGATAAATTGCGCCGCAGACCGAGCGGCCTTGCTCGATCCGGCACAGTTCGTTGCC
>JANMCI010000373.1:0-13069 GCA_031361245.1 Rhodobacterales bacterium | reverse complement strand
GCGCGGAATTTCCACACCGCCAAGGCTGGCCAGATGAGGCGTCAGGAACTGGGTGTCGAACAGCTGGAAACCGCCCGCTTTCAGGCGCTCCACCAGATGGGCCAACGCGGTTTTCGAGCCGCCTGTCGCCCGCGAAAACATGCTTTCGCCGAAGAACGCCGCACCGATCACCACACCGTAGATCCCGCCGATCAGTTGGCCCCTGTCATCCCAGACTTCGACCGAATGGGCATCGCCCTGCGCATGGAGCGCGCTGTAGGCGGCGGCGATGTCGGGGTTGATCCAGGTCTCCTCGCGGTCGGCACAGGCGGCAACGACGGCATCAAAGTCGGTGTCGACCGTCACCCGGGGCCTCGTGCGGCGGATGTGTCGGGCGAGGCTGCGCGACAGGTGAAAGCCATCAAGCGGCATGATGCCGCGCCGCTTCGGATCGACCCAGTGCACCTCGGTTGCATCGCGGCTTTGCGCCATGGGAAAGACCCCCAAGGCATAGGCGCGCAACAGAAGGTCGGCTGACAGGGTCACGGTGCGCAGGCCGGGAAAGGATGGGCAAACCTGCCCATCTGTCGTTGCGTCATGCGCCGAACTGCCGCTCCAGCCATTTTTCCAGCCAATGGATGTTGTAGTCTCCGTTCTGGATGTCAGGCTCGGCCAGCAGGGCGTCGAACAGCGGGATCGTGGTTTCGATGCCGTCGATGATCAACTCGCCCAACGCCCGCTTGAGCCGCGCCAAAGCCTCGGGCCGGTCGCGGCCGTGGACGATCAGCTTGCCGATCAGGCTGTCGTAATAGGGCGGGATCGAATAGCCGCCGTACAGCGCCGAGTCCATCCGCACACCCAGACCGCCGGGGGCGTGGAAGACCTTGACCTTGCCCGGACGCGGGGCAAAGTCGGGCAGACGCTCGGCATTGATGCGGACCTCGATGCAATGGCCGTTGATCTCCAGCTCACCTTGCGTGAACGACATCGGCAGGCCAGAGGCGACGCGGATCTGTTCGCGCACAAGGTCGACGCCAAAGATGCCTTCGGTGACCGGATGTTCGACCTGCAGGCGGGTGTTCATCTCGATGAAGAAGAACTCGCCGTCTTCATACAGGAACTCGATGGTGCCCGCGCCGATATAGTTGATCTTGGCCACGGCATCCGAGCAGACCTTGCCGATCTTTGCGCGCATCGCGGGGGTGATCGCCGGGCCGGGGGCCTCTTCGAAAACCTTCTGGTGGCGGCGTTGCAGCGAGCAGTCGCGTTCGGCCAGATGGACGGCGTTGCCCTTGCCGTCGCCAAAGACTTGAATCTCGATATGGCGCGGTTTTTGCAGGTATTTCTCGATATAGACCTCGTCATTGCCAAAGGCGGCCTTCGATTCCGACCGTGCGGTGCGAAAGGCGATCTCCAGCTCTTCGGCGTTGCGCGCGACCTTCATGCCGCGCCCGCCGCCGCCTGCCGTGGCCTTGATGATCACCGGAAACCCGATGCCCGCCGCCACACCGATGGCGGTTTCAAAGTCCGGCACGCCGCCGTCCGACCCCGGCACGACCGGAATGCCAAGCTCTTTGGCCGTGACCTTGGCGGTGATCTTGTCGCCCATGATGCGGATATGTTCGGCAGTCGGCCCGATGAAGACGATGCCGTGATCCTGCAGGGCCTGCGCAAAGCTTTCGTTCTCGCTGAGAAAGCCATACCCCGGATGGACGGCCTGAGCGCCGGTGATCTCGCAGGCCGAGATGATGGCGGCCTTGTTCAGGTAGGACAGGGTCGAAGAGGCGGGGCCGATGCACACGCTTTCATCGGCCATGCGCACATGCATCGCATCGGCGTCGGCGGTCGAATGCACGGCGACGGACTTGATGCCCATCTCGCGGCAGGCGCGGATGACGCGCCGGGCGATCTCGCCGCGGTTGGCAATCAGAATCTTGTCAAAGATCGGTTGGGTCAAGACGGCCTCACTCGATGATCAGAAGAGGCGCGCCGAATTCCACTGCCTGCCCGTCGTTGACGACGATGCGCTTGACAGTGCCCGCACGCGGGGCCGGGATGTGGTTCATCGTCTTCATCGCCTCGATGATCAGAACGGTCTGACCTTCCGTGACGGTCGAGCCGACGGTGACGAAGGCTGCGGCACCCGGTTCGGCCGACAGGTAAACGGTTCCGACCATGGGCGACGTGACGGCGCCGGGATGCTGGGCCGGGTCTTCATGGGCCATCGCAGCCCCGGCAACCGGAGCAGCACCCGGGGTCGCCGCAGCCGGTGCCGCGTGGTGCATGACCGGGGCGGCGGCGGCCATCTGCACGATGTTGGACTGCTTGACGACCCGGACCTCAAGGCTGTCATCCTCGCCGTATTCGCGCTTGACGCTCAACTCTGTCAGGTCGTTCTTGTTCAGAAGCTCTGCAAGGGCCGCGATGAAAGTTACATCTGCATCTGGGGAATTTTTGCTCATGCCGTCCTCTGTTGGCGTCGTTTGCGCGCTTGTTGGTTCTGGCCCGGGCTAGCCTGACCCGGAGCGTTTGCCCCGGCGTTATAGCCGACCCATGTCCCAAGGAAAAGCAGGGATATCAGTTTGCGCTGTCCGGGCGAAAAATCCGGGGGCAAATAAATTTACCGTTTGATAAAAAATCAGACCTGTGGCAGCCTGAGGTCAACGAACAAGGGAGGCGCGAGTGTCCAATTCCCCGATGAGCCCCGGCGTGGTGGCCAGGCGTCTGCCAGCCGCAGAGATTGCCCGGAACTTTGCCGACATCGCGCCGCGCCTTGACCGGCACGAAGCGATGGTGGCCGCTGACCGCTGCTATTTCTGCCACGACGCGCCTTGCATGACGGCCTGCCCGACCTCGATCGACATTCCGCTCTTCATCCGCCAGATCGCCACCGGCACGCCGGAGGCTGCGGCCAAAACCATCTTTGCCCAGAACATCATGGGCGGCATATGCGCCCGGGTTTGTCCGACCGAGACGCTGTGCGAAGAGGTCTGCGTGCGCGAAGTGGCCGAAGGCAAGCCGGTCGAGATCGGCCGGTTGCAGCGCTTTGCCACCGACACGCTGATGGACAAGGGCATCCACCCCTTCACCCGTGCCAAGCCCACGGGCAAGCGGGTCGCCGTGGTCGGGGCAGGGCCTGCGGGTCTGTCCTGCGCCCACCGCCTTGCCTTGCATGGCCATGAGGTGACGGTCTACGAGCGGCGCACGCAGGCCGGGGGGCTGAACCAGTACGGCATCGCCGCCTACAAGGCCGCTGACGGCTTTGCGGCGCGCGAGGTGGACTGGCTCCTGAAGATCGGTGGCATCACCGTCAAGGCCGGGGAACTGGGCCGCGATGTCACTGTTGCGGGTCTGGAAAAGGATTTCGACGCCGTGTTTCTGGGCATCGGCCTTGGCGGCGTCAATGCGCTGAAGCTTCCGGGCGAGGACATGAAGCACGTGCGCAATGCCGTTGATTTCATTGCAGAGTTGCGCCAGGCGGGAGATCTCTCCTCCCTCCCCGTCGGGCGCGATGTGGTGGTCATCGGCGGCGGGATGACCGCCGTCGATGCCGCCGTCCAATCCAAGCTTCTGGGGGCGCAGACCGTCACGATGGTCTACCGCCGCGCCAAGGCCAACATGAGCGCCAGCCTGTACGAGCAGGACCACGCCACATCGGTTGGCGTGAAGATCATCTACGGTGCCGCCCCCAGGGCGATCACGGCGACCGGGGTCACGTTTGCCTATGAAACCGGCGAAACATTCACCTTGCCCGCCGATCAGGTCTTCAAGGCGATCGGTCAGACCCTTGCCGGCGCGCCGATTGCGCAGGAGGGCAACAAGCTCGTCCGGCGGTCAGGCAAGGTCTGGGCCGGGGGCGACTGTGCTGCGGGGGGCGAGGATCTGACCGTGACTGCCGTGGCCGAAGGGCGCGATGCGGCGGAAGAGATCAACGCGGTTTTGACGGGGGTGGCGGGGTGAACCCCGCCCTACGGAGGACATCACATGGCTGACCTGACTTCGAACTTCATCGGCATCAAATCCCCCAACCCGTTCTGGCTGGCCTCGGCGCCGCCCACGGACAAGGAATACAACGTCGAGCGCGCCTATGAGGCGGGCTGGGGCGGGGTGGTGTGGAAAACCCTCGGCTCCGAAGGGCCGCCGGTCGTCAACGTCTCGGGTCCGCGCTATGGCGCGATCTGGGGGGCGGATCGGCGGCTTTTGGGCCTGAACAACATCGAGCTGATCACCGATCGGCCGTTGCAGGTCAATCTGGATGAAATCAAGCGGGTCAAGCGCAAGTGGCGTGACCGGGCCCTGGTGATCTCGCTCATGGTGCCGTGCGATGAGGATTCGTGGCGCGATATCCTTGCCCGGATCGAGGATACCGAAGCGGACGGGGTCGAGCTCAACTTCGGCTGCCCGCATGGCATGGCCGAGCGGGGGATGGGGTCGGCTGTTGGTCAGGTGCCCGAATATATCGAGATGGTCGCGCGTTGGGTCAAGAAGCACTCGCGCATGCCCTGCATCGTGAAGCTGACGCCGAACATCACCAATATCCTCGGACCCGCCGGGGCGGCGAAAAAGGGCGGGGCGGATGCGGTGTCGCTGATCAACACGATCAACTCGATCACCTCGGTCAATCTCGACAGCTTCAGTCCGGAACCGATGATCGACGGCAAGGGCACCCATGGCGGCTATTGTGGCCCCGCCGTGAAACCCATCGCGCTGAACATGGTGGCCGAGATTGCCCGCAGCCGCGACACCGCCGGTATCCCGATCAGCGGCATCGGCGGCATCACCACCTGGCGCGACGCGGCCGAGTTCATGGCGCTGGGCGCGGGCAATGTGCAGGTCTGCACGGCGGCCATGACCTATGGCTTCAAGATCGTGCAAGAGATGATCTCGGGCCTGTCGCAATATCTGGATGACAAGGAGATGAGCCTTGACGCCCTTGTTGGCCGCGCCACCCCCAATGTGACCGACTGGCAGTTCCTGAACCTGAACTATGTGACCAAGGCGAAAATCGACCCCGATGCCTGCATCAAATGCGGGCGCTGCTATGCGGCGTGCGAGGATACCTCCCATCAGGCCATCGCGATAAAGCCGGGCCGGGTGTTCGAGGTGATGGACGACGAATGCGTCGCCTGCAACCTGTGCGTCGATGTCTGTCCGGTAGAGGATTGCATCACCATGGTGGAACTTCCGCTGGGGGCGCTGGATCAACGGACCGGCAGGAAGGTGGCGGACTATGCCAACTGGACGACCCATCCCAACAATCCGAGTGCCAAGGCGGCGGAATAAACTACTGCCCGCAGGCGCAAGAAGATTTTTCATGCGAAAAATCTTCGACGTCAGAGATCTTCGACGCCAAAAATTTTCGGACGAAAATTTTTGGCGTTCGGCATCAACACAGCACGGTCAACTGTCCCGGGCTGCAGATCACGACATACTGGCCGCCGACTTCGATCAAATGATAGCCCCGCCGCCGCACTTCGCGCACAAAGGCCTCCCGCCCGATTTCCCGGTCCACATCGCGAATGGCACGGCGGACGATGCCGCCTTTCGTGGCGGCCTTTGCCGTGAATACGGCATCACACCAGCCGGGGTTGGAAATCTGGGGGCGAAGCACCTGCATGGGTGCAGACTTCCCAAAAATGGTTAATCTTTGGTGAACCGACCTTTGATTTTTCGGGCGCAATGGTTAGGTGCCAGACATGAAATATTCCCTGCTCGACCTTTGCCCGGTGGCCGAAGGCTCCACCGCTGCCGATGCCCTTGCCAACAGCCTTGACCTTGCGCGCCATGCCGAGGCGTGGGGTTATCACCGCTACTGGCTGGCCGAGCATCACAACATGCCCGGCATTGCCTCGGCGGCGACTTCGGTTGTGATCGGCCATATTGCCGGGGGCACCAGGACCATCCGGGTCGGCGCGGGCGGCGTCATGCTGCCCAACCATGCGCCTCTGGTGATTGCCGAGCAGTTCGGCACCCTTGCGACGCTGTACCCTGGCCGCATCGACCTTGGCCTTGGCCGCGCGCCCGGCACCGACATGGCAACAGCCCGGGCACTCAGACGCCATATGGAGGCATCCGATCAGTTCCCCGACGATGTGGTGGAACTGATCTCCTACCTTGGCCCGCCCCGCGACGACACCCGCGTCCACGCCTTTCCGGGACAGGATACCAATGTCCCGGTCTGGATCCTCGGCTCCAGCCTTTATGGCGCGCAACTGGCCGCCTACCTCGGCCTGCCCTACGCTTTCGCCAGCCATTTCGCGCCCGCCATGCTGGAGGAGGCGGCCCAGACCTACCGCGCCACGTTCCGACCATCGCCGCATCTTGAACAGCCGTATTTCATGATGGCGGCGGGCCTGTGTGTGGCCGCGACCGATGCCGAGGCCCACTACCACCGCTCGTCGCAGACCCTCGCCTTTGCCCGCCTGCGCAGCGGCAAGCCGGGCAAGCTTCCGCGTCCGCAACACGACCTGTCCGAGATTCCGCTGCAGCTCATGGCGGGGGTAAGCGAGGCTTTGTCCTGTTCGGCCGTAGGCTCACCGGCTGCGGCCAAGGCGCAGCTTGCCCGCCTGATTGCGCGATATGAGCCGGATGAAATCATGCTGACCGGCATGATCCATGATCACGCGGCACGCCTTGCCAGCTTTGAGTTCGGGGCCGCGATCATGGGCGAACTCGGCTGACCGCAGACAGCGCTCAGATCGCCATCTGCTGGCCCATTTCGACGACGCGGTTGGACGGCAGGCAATAAAAGGCCGTGGCGTCGGCGGCTGATTTGGACAGGGCGATGAAGACCCGTTCCTGCCAGAACGGCAGGCCCTGATGGCGGGCCGAGCGGAAGGTGCGGCGGTTCAGGAAGAACGACGTTGTCATGATGTCGAACTTCTCGCCGCGCTTGCGGGCCAGCGACAGCGCCTTGGGCACGTTCGGCGTCTCCATGTAACCGAAGGTCAGAATGACGCGCAGGAAATTGTCGCTGAGCCGTTCCAGCGTCAGCCGGTTGGCATCCGAGACGGTCGGTGTCGGGGCCACGGCGACGGTGACGATGAAGTTCTGGCTGTGCAGGACCCGGTTGTGCTTGAGGTTGTGCAAAAGCGCTGACGGGGCCGTTTCGGGGTCCTGGGTCAGGAAAACGGCCGTGCCCGGCACTTCGATCGGGGTCGATTTGGTCAGCATCCCGATGAGCTTCATCAGGCCGATGGCGCTGTCGGCGGCCTTGCGTTTGACATGGGCCGTGCCCTGGACCCAGGTCCAGATCAAAAGGCACATCGTCCCGGCGATCAGGACCGGCACAAAGCCGCCCTCGGCCAGCTTGGTCAGGTTGGCGCCGAGGAACAAAAGCTCGACCACCAGAATCGGCGCCATGATCGCCACCACGACGGCGACCGGCCATTTCCACGCCCGTATGAACAGCACGATGGCAAGGATCGACGTGATCACCATGTCGCCCGTCACCGCAATTCCGTAAGCCGAGGCGAGGTTGGTGGAGCTTTCAAAAGCCACAACCAGCAAGATCACGGCGCTCATCAGGATCATGTTGACGCGCGGCATGTAGATCTGCCCGTGCTGGGTTTCCGAGGTGTGGCGGATTTCGAGGCGCGGCAGAAGGCCCATCTGCACGGCCTGCTGCATCATCGAGAATGCGCCGGAGATCACGGCCTGGCTGGCAATGACGGTGGCTGCCGTGGCGAGAATGACGAGCGGCAACAGCCAGCCCGCAGGCACCATCAGAAAGAACGGATCGTGGGCGGACTCGGGATGTGCCAGCACGAACGCGCCCTGACCCAGATAGCTCAGCGCCAGTGCCGGGAACACCAGAATGCCCCAGGCCAGCCGGATTGGTTTGCGTCCGAAATGCCCCATATCGGCATAAAGCGCCTCACCCCCGGTCACGGCGAGAAAGATCGACCCCAGAATGAAGAACGAGCCAAGTCTGTGCTGGACCAGAAAACTCAGCGCATAGTTGGGGTTCAGGGCGTAAAGGACGGTAGCGTCCTCGCTGAGATGGGTCACCCCCATCGCGCCGATCACCAGAAACCACAGGATCATGATCGGGCCAAACAGGGTCGATACCCGTTCGGTGCCCTGGGCCTGAAACAGGAACAGGCCAACAATGATCGCGATGGTGGTCAGCACGACAAACGGCTCGAAATTCGGGGCGACGATGGCCATGCCTTCCACGGCGGACAGCACCGACATGGCCGGGGTGATCATCGCGTCGCCGAAAAACAGCGAGATTCCGACCACGCCGATCGCCAGCAACCAGCCGGGACGCCTTTGCAGCGCCTGCTGAACCAGTGCGACCAGCGACAGGGTGCCGCCTTCGCCGCGGTTGTCGGCGCGCATGACCAAAAGCACGTATTTGATCGTGACGATCAGCACCAGCGTCCACAACAACAGCGAAACCACGCCCAGAACATCCGCACGACTGGCACTTCCGCCGCCCGCCGCGTGCAGGGATTCGCGCAGCGCATAAAGCGGGCTGGTGCCGATGTCGCCGTAGACCACCCCGATGCAGCCCACGACCAGTTTCCCCAAGTTCTGCGGGGTGGTGGTGGCCTGATCTTTTGGGGGAAGCGCGGTGGCGTCGGCCTCTGGCTTGGCCGTGTCGCTGGGAATGTTGGGTTCGTTCATGACCTTGGCCGTGGACCAATCTGGCGTGCTCACTACACCCTGAGGAATAGAACGTCCAGCGGTGCTTTTTCGCCGGGGGACGGGCGCGCTTACTCTGCCCGGGCGGCCGGGGTCAGCAGGCGGCGGAAGAGCAGGGTCAGGAAATCCTGAGCCTCGGCATAGGGATCGTGGCCCGCCCCCAGCACGGCGCGGACCTGAACGTCAAAGTCGGCATAGTGCTGGGTCAGGGCCCAGATCGAGAAGATCAGATGCACCGGCGGCACCGGCGCGATTCTGCCCTCGGCCATCCAGCGCAGCAGAACGGCGGCCTTCTCATCGACCAGCGCCTTCAGCGGCCCCTCTATTGCCGCCTTCATCCGTGGCGCGCCTTGCAGGATCTCGTTGGCAAAAAGGCGGCTCTCGCGTGGGAAATCGCGCGCGAGTTCGAGTTTGCGCTGAACATAGGATAGAATCTCGCTCACCGGGTCGCCCTTGGGGTTCATGTGGCGCAACGGGTCGAGCCAGGTTTCCAGAAGGCGGTCCAGAAGGGCGAGATAGACCGCGTCCTTGGAGGGGAAGTAGTAGAGCAAGTTCGGTTTGGACAGCCCCGCCACGTCGGCGATCTGGTCCAGCGTGGCCCCGCGAAACCCGTGCTGGGAAAACACGTCCAGCCCCGCCTCAAGGATGGCCCTTGAGTTGCGTTCCTGAATGCGGGTGCGGGGTTTCAGCATCTGTGCGGGCTCGGTTCGGGCGGTCAGGATGGCGCATTTCCGGGCAGGATGTAAACCGGGTTTTCCGGGGGCGGGCGGCGCCACCGGCCTTGCAAGACGGGACAACGCAGGCGTCCAGATCTGGACACAAGGCAATATCGTTCCGTATCAGGGGCTTGTCGGCTCTGATTAACCACATTTCAACCTTTGCGCCCCCACACGGGCGCGCCTTGCGCCTCGCCCGCCTTTGCGCTTGGATGGGCGCTGCCGCGAACCCAAAGCCCCAGAGGTCCCATGCGCCCTGCCTGCAGCAGCACTCAGATGATAGACGACGCGCGTGTCCGCGTCACCCGCTTTGACTTTGCCCCCGGGGCCGAGACGGGCTGGCACCGCCATGGCCATGACTATGTGATTACCGCCATCACCGATTGCCCCATGCTGATCGAAGAGCCGGGCGGCGGGACGCGCCGCGTTCTGGTGCCCGCCGGCACCGCCTATCGCCGCGATGAAGGGGTCGAGCACAATGTGGTCAATGACGGCGCGGTGCCGATGAGCTTTGTCGAGGTCGAACTGAAATAGCGCTCAGTCCGGCGCGGCCAGCAACGCCGCGATCCCGCGCACGACAAGGCGGTGATCCTCCTCTTGCGGCAAGCCCGAGACGGTGGCCACCGCGACCATGCCCACCCCCGCGACGACGATCGGCACCGCGCCGCCGTGATCGGCATAATCGACCTCGGCCAGCCCGTCCGTCGCAAGCGTGCGCTTGCGCTCGGCATTTTTCAGCCCGACCGCCATCGAGGCGCGTCCGGTCATCAGAACCGTATTGCTTTTCCGCCGCGCCCAGTTGTCGTTGCCCGCCTGCGCGCCGGTCAGGGCGGCGTGAAAGAAGGTGCGGTGCGCATTGCGGATGTTGATGACTACCGGCAGGCCCTTGGCGAGGTCGACAAGAATGAGGCCAAGGCGCAATGCCGCTGCCTCGTCAAAGCGCGGCAGGATGAGGCGGGCAGCTTCGGCGTCCAGCGTGTCCGGGGTCAGGGTCATGGGCCGGTTCCTTGCGGTCGGTGATGGGATTGTGCGGCGGGTCGGATCGGGCGGACTATTGCAGGTCGGCGGACCGAGTTAAATAGTCTGAACGCGCGATTGCTTTGGAATGCTTTCGCGATAGCATGACCGTCGCGCGCAGCATGGAACGCGGGTTTCTCTCACGAGGCCGGAATGAACTGGGAAGTGATCACAGCCGTGTCGACCATCGCCGGGGTGATCGGCGGTCTGGTGTCGGTCTATTTCCTGATCCATGAAGTGCGGCGCAATTCACTGGCCATCGAAGGTGCTGCTGTCCAGTCGCTGATGACCTTCGAGCAAGCGGTCTTTGCCTTGTTGATCGACAATGCGGCGACCTTTCTTGCCGGAACGGCCGACCGGGACACGCTTTCCCCGGAGGAACAGTTCAGGTTCGACAAATTGGTCCAGGCCTACATGTCGCTGCACTACAGCGCCTTCAAGCAGCATGAACAGGGGCTGATCGATCTGGAGGTTTGGGAGGCTTATCGCAATGCGTTGCGCGCAAAGATGCAGCGCCCAGGGTTCTCGGCCAGTTGGCAGACGGTCCACATGAGCTATCCTGCGGGTTTTCAGGCGGCGGTGGCGTCCCTTTAGATCGCGCCGATCCCGCGCAGGATCATGGTCTTGACCTGATCCTTGGCCTCGCGCCACTGGGCGTCTGACAGGGGCCGGCCGCCGTTCAGGGTTTCGATCTGGTGGCCGAAATCGGCATAGTGCTGCGTGGTCGCCCACAGCATGTAAAGCAGGTGCTCGGGGTTGACAGGTTTCATCTTGCCTTCGTCGATCCAAGCCCGGATCAGGGCGGCGCGACCAGTTGTCCAGTCGCGCAGGGTGGTCTCCAGATAGTCCTGAATCACCGGCGCGCCGTGCATCACCTCGGACGCCCAGACTTTGGAGCCGTCGGGATGGCGGCGCGAGATTTCCATCTTGGCGTCGATATAGGCGCCGATGCCTTCGACCGGGCCGGGGGCCTTGTCCATGCTTTCGGCGGCGTGCAGCCAGATCTCGAAGATGTTCTGCACGACGCGGCGATAGAGATCCTCCTTGGTGGCAAAGTAGTAATGCAGGTTGGCCTTGGGCAGTCCGGCGAGGTCGGCGATCAGTTGCATGGTGGCCCCGCCAAACCCGGCCTCGGCAAAGACCTTCTCTGCGGCCTGCAGGATCGCCGTTTCATTCTGCTGCCTGATTTCAAGGCGTCTCAGGGGCCGTGCGGGATCGGACATGCGGAGCCTCAGATTTTTGTTGACCGTATGGTCAGGTTCTATAGCCTTTCCCCTGACCATACGGTCAGGAAATGAGTCGCGGCAAGGGGCGTCAAGACCTCTGGGCACGGGGAGACGACAATGGCGGGCGGCGAAAATCTGCGGATCGACCCTGCGCGGCTGTGGGACAGCCTGATGGAGATGGCCCAAATCGGGCCGGGTGTGGCGGGCGGCAACAACCGCCAGACGCTGACCGACGCCGATGGGCAGGGGCGGCATCTCTTCGCCGGTTGGTGCAAGGCGGCTGGCATGACGATGGGTGTGGACACCATGGGCAACATGTTTGCCACGCGGGCGGGCACCGATGCGGCAGCACTGCCGGTCTATATCGGTTCGCATCTGGATACCCAGCCGACGGGGGGCAAGTATGATGGTGTGCTGGGCGTGCTGGGCGGGCTGGAAGTGATCCGCACCATGAACGACCTTGGCATCAAGACCCGCCATCCGGTGGTGGTGACGAACTGGACCAACGAAGAGGGCGCGCGGTTCGCCCCGGCCATGCTGGCCTCGGGCGTGTTCGCGGGCATTCATACCGAGGATTACGCCAAGGCCCGCACCGATCTGGACGGCAAGGTCTTTGGTGAGGAACTTCAACGCATCGGCTGGGTTGGGGATGAGACGGTCGGCGCCCGCAAGATCCACGCGATGTTCGAGCTGCACATCGAACAGGGCCCGATTCTCGAGGCCGAGGGCAAGGATATCGGCGTTGTGACCCACGGCCAGGGCCTGTGGTGGCTGGAGATCACGCTTATGGGCAAGGACGCCCATACCGGCTCGACTCCGATGGCGATGCGGGTGAATGCCGGGTTAGGGATGGCGCGGATCACCGAGCGGGTGCACCAGATCGCGATGAGCCATCAGCCCAACGCGGTGGGGGCGGTGGGGCAGGTCAAGGTCTTTCCGAATTCCCGCAACGTGATCCCGGGGAAGGTGGTGTTCACGGTGGATATCCGCAGCCCCGAGCAGGCCAAGCTGGACCTGATGCGGGGCGAGGTGGAGCGGGCGGCCCATGCCGTGGCGCGGGAGTTGGGCTTGGGGATCGAGATCGAGGCGGTCGGGCATTTCGACCCGGTGAGCTTTGATCCGGGGCTGGTGAAAGTGGTGCGGGCGGCGGCCGAAAAGCTCGGCTATTCGCATATGGATATCGTGTCAGGTGCCGGGCATGACGCCTGCTGGATCAACCGGGTTGCGCCGACGGTGATGATCATGTGCCCCTGCGTGGGGGGGCTGTCGCACAATGAGGCCGAGGAGATCAGCCCGGAATGGGCGGCGGCGGGGACGGATGTGCTGTTGCACGCGGTCCTTGAGGTGGCGGGGGTGGAGGGGTGAGTGCGGTGAATGATTGGGTACCGACGGCTGCGTTTATTGAATACTACGTCTTGGAAGAGGCTATCAGCCAAGATGTCTCAATCAAGAAAGCCTCATCAATCGTAGTGCCAAGGTTTG
>JANMCI010000358.1:0-7296 GCA_031361245.1 Rhodobacterales bacterium | reverse complement strand
CGGGGATGACTACGGCGGGGTCTGGCTGCGTGAACACGCGGAGAAGCTGGGGCTGAAGGTGCTGGTCCGCTCGTCCACCGACCAGTTGCACAACATTGCCGTTCAGGGGCCGAGGTCGCGCGAGATCTTGCACAAGATCATCTGGACCGCCGTGACCCAGCCTGCCGTGGGCGAACTGGGCTGGTTCCGGTTTGCCGTGGCGCGGCTTGGCGGGCCGACCGGGGCGCCTTTGGTGGTGTCGCGGACGGGCTATACCGGCGAGTTGGGGTTCGAGATTTTCTGCCATCCCAAGGATGCCGAGGCGGTCTGGGACGCCGTGCAGACGGCGGGGGAGGAGTTTGGCCTGTTGCCGATGGGGCTGGCGGCGCTGGACATGGTGCGGATCGAGGCCGGTCTGATCTTTGCCGGCTATGACTTTTCCGACCAGACCGATCCGTTCGAGGCTGGCATCGGGTTCACGGTGCCGCTGAAATCCAAGCCGGACGATTTCATCGGCCGCGATGCGCTGATCCGCCGCAAGGAGCATCCGTCGCGGCGCTTTGTCGGGCTGGACATCGACGCGGCCGTTACGGTCGGCCATGGTGACTGCATCCACATCGGGCGCGCGCAGGTGGGCGAGGTCTGTTCGGCCATGCGCTCGCCGCTTCTGGGCAAGCAGATCGCCTTGGCGCGGATCGACATCGCCCATGCCGGGGCCGGCACCGCGGTCGAGGTCGGCAAGCTGGACGGGCAACAAAAGCGGCTGCCCGCCACAGTGGTCGGCCTGTCGCATTACGACCCGAAGAAAACCCGCCCGCAAAGCTGATGGAAACCATCTTTGACAAGATCGGGGGCGAGCCGAAAGTGCTGGAACTGGTCAACCAGTTCTATGACCTGATCGAGACGCTGCCGCAGGGCGAGGCCATCGTGAACCTGCACCGGATGGGCCACGGGCTGGCCCATGTCCGCCCGGCGCAGTTCGAGTTTCTGTGCGGCTTTTTCGGCGGACGGCGCTATTATCAGGAAACGCACGGCCACATGAACCTGCGCGAGATCCACGCCCATGTGGAAATCCGGCGGGTGGATGCGGAAAACTGGCTGGAGGTCATGGAGATGGCGCTGACCGACACCAAGGTCGAAGAACCGATGAAGGGGCAGATCATGGCGACCTTTCACCGCGCCGCCCTGATGCTGGTCAACCAGCCCGATGGCTGAAATCAGACATCGGATGGCGGAAAATGCGCCAGACCCGTGCCGCGCAGCGCGCTAGATACGAGCAGAACCCGGAGACCCCACATGCGCTATTCTGGCTGGCGGATTTTCAAGGAGGCGCTGACCGGCCACAAGGGCTGGCCCGCCGCGTGGCGCGACCCTGAACCGCAGGCGGCCTATGACTATGTCATTGTCGGCGGCGGCGGGCACGGGCTGGCGACGGCCTATTACCTTGCCAAGGAGTTCAAGCAGGCGCGGATTGCTGTGCTGGAGAAGAGCTATCTTGGCGGCGGCAATGTCGGGCGCAACACCACGATCATCAGGTCGAACTATCTGCTGGACGGCAACGAGCCGTTTTATGAATTCAGCCTGAAGCTTTGGGAAGGGCTGGAGCAGGATTTCAACTATAACGCCATGGTTTCGCAGCGCGGCATCCTGAACCTGATCCACACCGACGGGCAGCGCGATGCCTTTGTGCGGCGTGGCAATGCGATGATCCTGCACGGGGCGGATGCGGAATATCTGAGCCGGGATCAGATCCGGGCGATGTATCCATTCCTCAATTTCGACAATGCGCGCTTTCCGATCAAGGGCGGCCTTGCCCAGCGGCGCGGCGGCACGGTCAGGCATGACGCGGTGGCGTGGGGCTATGCGCGGGGGGCGGATCAACGCGGGGTCGACCTGATCCAGAACTGCGAAGTGACGGGGATGCGGATCGAGGGCGGGCGAATTCTGGGGGTCGAAACCTCGCGCGGGTTCATCGGGGCCAAGAAGGTGGGGGTCGCGGTGGCGGGGTCGTCGAGCCGGGTGATGGCCCATGCCGGGATGCGCCTGCCGATCGAAAGCCATGTGCTGCAGGCGTTCGTGTCCGAGGGGTTGAAGCCCTTTATCGACGGCGTGATGACGTTTGGCGCCGGGCATTTCTATGTGTCGCAGTCCGACAAGGGTGGCTTGGTGTTTGGCGGCGACATCGACGGGTATAATTCCTATGCCCAGCGCGGCAATCTGCCGGTGATCGAGGATGTGGCCGAGGGTGGCATGGCGCTGATGCCGGCGATCGGGCGGGCGCGGCTGCTCAGGACCTGGGGCGGGGTGATGGACATGTCGATGGACGGCTCGCCCATCATCGACAAGACGCCTGTCGAGGGGCTCTATTTCAACGGCGGCTGGTGCTATGGCGGGTTCAAGGCGACCCCGGCCTCGGGGTGGTGTTTTGCGCATCTTCTGGCCACCGATCAGCCGCATCAGACCGCCACGGCGTACCGTTTCGATCGCTTTCTCAAGGGGTTGATGATCGACGAAAAGGGCCAGGGCAACAGCCCGAACCTGCATTGAGGGGATGGGAATGAGGATCGAGCGGTTTGAATGTGTCGGCCGCCGGGGCGCTGCCCCGGGCCCCGGAGTATTTGGCAAGGTGCAAATGGGGGGGCTGGAATGATCATCAACCATCCGCTTCTGGGGCCCCGCGATGCGCAGGAGTTTGTCTATCTGGGCGACGCCAGTCTGATCAACCGGCCGGACGGCCTGACCGCCTCGCTGCAGGAAATGCATGACTATGCCTATCTGCGTGACAACCCGGCGGGGGAGCACCGCGAGCTTTGGTATCACGAGCAGGGCGACCGGTCGTGGCTGGTGGTGACGCGCAACACGCTGACGCACGAAATCTCGAAGGTGGAACTGGCGCGCGAGGTCGCAAGGGATATGGGGCGCAGCACATGAGCCAGGTGAACCGCATCGCGGGCGGCCAGATCGACCGCGCCAGGACGCTCCGCTTTCAGTTCGACGGCGTTGGCTATCAGGGCCATCCCGGGGACACGCTCGCCTCGGCGCTGCTTGCCAATGGCGTGCGGCTGATGGGGCGCAGTTTCAAGTATCACCGCCCGCGCGGGCCGATCTCGGCGGGGTCCGAGGAGCCGAATGCGCTGGTGGAACTGCGCGGCGGGGCGCGACAGGAGCCGAACACGCGGGCGACGGTGGCCGAGCTTTTCGACGGGCTGACGGCGCAAAGCCAGAACCGCTGGCCCAGCCTGCGGTTTGACGCTTTGGCGATCAATGACCGGTTCAACGCCTTTCTGACGGCGGGGTTCTATTACAAGACCTTCATGTGGCCGGCGGCGTTCTGGGAAAAGGTCTATGAGCCGATCATCCGCCGGGCGGCAGGTCTGGGCTCGCTGAGCCGGCTGGACGATCCCGACAGCTATGACAAGGGCTTTTTGCACTGCGATGTGCTGATCATCGGCGCGGGGCCAGCGGGCTTGCAGGCAGCGCTGACGGCGGGGCGGTCGGGGGCGCGGGTCATCCTTGCGGACGAGGATTTCCGCATGGGCGGGCGGCTGAATGCCGAGACCTTTGCCGTGGGCGATCAGACCGGGGCGGAGTGGGCGGCGGCGGTGGTGGCCGAACTGGCAAGCCTGCCCAACGTGCGGCTGATGGCGCGGACCACGGTTCTGGCGGCGATGGATCATGGCATCTATTCGGCGGTCGAGCGGGTGTCGGACCACCTGCTCGAACCCTTGCCCCACAAGCCGCGTCAGACCCTGTGGCGGATCTATTCCCAGCGCGCCATCCTGACTGCGGGGGCTACCGAACGTCCGATTCCGTTTGAGAACAACGACCGCCCCGGCGTCATGCTGGCCGGGGCCCTGCGCGCCTATGCCAATCGCTGGGGGGTGGCGGTGGGCGAGCGTGTGGCGATTTTCACCAACAATGACGATGGGTTGCGCACCGCGACGGACCTGCAGGCCAAGGGCGTCGATGTCGTGGCCGTGATCGACCCGCGCGAGGGCGGGCCGCTGTTGCCCGGCATCCGCCATCTGAAAGGCGCGGAGGTTGTCGATGCCGCGGGCCGCCTTGGCCTGCGCGCCATCACCATCCGCAGCGCCAAGGGCAAGCTGGAGACGCTGGCCTGCGATGCGCTTGGCACGTCGGGCGGCTGGAACCCCAACCTCAACATCGCGTCCCACCACCGCTCGCAACCGGCATGGGACGCGGCGCTGGCCGCCTTTGTCCCCGGTCAGGGCGGGCCGAAACACCTGACGGCGGCCGGAGCGGCTGCGGGCCGGTTTTCGACACATGCAGCACTGACATCGGGCGATGCCATGGCGCGGGCGGCGCTGGAGGGGCTTGGCCTCAACGTTGCCGAAACGCCGCTGCCACGGGCCGAGGATGCGCCGGTCGCGATCACGCCGCATTGGTATGTCCATGGCGGCAAGGGTCGCGCCTGGATCGATCCGCAGAACGATGTCACGGTCAAGGACATCAAGCTGGCTTATCAGGAAAACTTCGCCGGGGTCGAGCATCTGAAGCGCTATACCACCCTTGGCATGGCGACCGATCAGGGCAAGACCGGCAATGTCGTGGGTCTGGCCGTGATGGCCGAACTGACCGGCAAGACCGTTCCCGAGACCGGCACCACCACCTACCGCCCGCCTTATACTCCGGTCGCCATGGGCGCGCTGGCAGGGCGGGGCCGCGGGCAGGAGTTCAAGCCCAAGCGCCTGACCCCCAGCCACACATGGGCGGCCGAGCAGGGGGCCATTTTCGTCGAGGTCGGCTACTGGCTGCGCACCCAGTGGTTGCCGCGCCCCGGCGAAACCACATGGCGCGAGTCTGTGGACCGCGAGGTGCTGCAGACCCGCAAATCGGTCGGCATCTGCGACGTGACAACCTTGGGCAAGATCGACGTTCAGGGCACCGATGCGGGCGCGTTTCTGGACCGGGTCTATGCCAACACCTTCTCGACCCTGCCCGTCGGCAAATGCCGCTATGGCCTGATGCTGCGCGAGGACGGCATCGTGTTCGACGACGGCACCACGGCGCGGATGGGGCCGAACGAATATGTGATGACGACGACCACGGCCAACGCGGTCACGGTCTTCCGGCATCTGGAGTTCTGCCGCCAATGCCTGTGGCCGGATATGGATGTGCAACTGATCTCGACCACCGAGGCGTGGGCGCAGTATTCCGTGGCCGGGCCCAACGCGCGGAAACTCTTGCAAAAAGTGGTGGATCAGGACATCGCGGACGCGGCATTCCCCTATATGGCGGCGGGGGAGATCACGGTCAAAGGCACGCGGGCGCGGCTGTTTCGCATCTCGTTCTCGGGCGAGTTGGCCTATGAGATCGCGGTGCCGACGCGCTATGGCGATGCGCTGATCCGCCTGCTGGTCGAGGCGGGGCAGGAGTTTGATGCGGTGGTCTATGGCACCGAGACGCTGGGTGTTCTGCGCATCGAAAAGGGCCATGTCGCGGGCAACGAGCTGAACGGCCAGTCGACGGCGCTGAACATGGGTCTGGGCAAGATGGTGTCGGCCAAGAAGGACGCCATCGGTGTGGCCCTGTCGCGGCGCGACGGCCTTACCCGCGAAGACGGGCTGCGGCTGGTCGGCGTCAAGCCGGTCGATCCGGCCAAGGCGATGCAGGCGGGGGCGCATTTCCTGAAGACCGGGGCAGCGGCCACGGCGGCGAATGATGACGGCTGGCTGACGTCGCTGGTTTATTCGCCCCATCTCGGCCACTTCATCGCCCTTGGCTATCTGAAGGACGGCGGCAACCGCATCGGTGAAAGGATGCGTGTCGTGAACCTCTTGAACAAGACCGAGGTCGAGGTCGAGATTGTCAGCCCCCACTTCTTTGACCCGACAGGAGAACGCCTCCGTGCCTGAAACCCCGGGGCTTGCCGCCCTTACCCCGCTTGGCCATGCCGACCCCGAAACCGTCACCATCGGCCCGTTCACAATCGCGGAACGGGTGGATGGGGCGCTGGCCTCGCTTGCCGCCCGGAGGGGCCGCGAGCAGGATGTCAGGAAAGCCGCGAAAGGCGCCGGCTTCCCCTTGCCCGAACCCGGTCGCCACGCCACGGCGACCTTCGCCGCCTTCTGGCTTGCCCCCGAGATGTGGATGGTCGAGGCACCCTTTGCAACGCATGCCGACATCCGGGCCCATCTGCTGGCGATCTTTGGCGATGCCGCCTCGATCACCGAACAGACCGACGCCTGGCTGCGGCTTGACCTTTCGGGCGCAACCCTGCCCGGCCTGATGGAGCGTCTTTGCAACGTCGATCTATCCCGGGTCACCGACGGTGCCGCCACCCGCACAGTCATCGACCATCTCGGCTGCTACCTGATCAAGCACGGCCCCGGCAAAGCCACGCTTTACGGCCCGCGATCGTCGGCCCAAACCCTGCACCACGCGCTGACCGTCGCGGCCAAGTCCCTGCTTTGACCAATTGAACTTTTGCAGATGCACCTGCCGGAGGCACCGCCGCCGGACCAATCATGTGTTGCAAAATTTTTCCCTGTGGTGAAACTGGCCACCATAGATCATGTTTGAGGTCGCCGATGAGTGACGACGCCCTGCCTTTTATTCCCCGCGGGAAACCGAGCTTTGATCAGGACCCGCACCGGGTGCGCGACATCACCGAACGCAACCTTGAGGTCGCGATCGGCCGTGAGGTCCGGACCTTCCGGCGCCAGCAGGGGTTGACCGTGGCCGATCTGGCCCAGATCACCGGCCTCAGCATCGGGATGCTCAGCAAGATCGAGAACGGCATCACCTCGCCCTCGTTGACCACGCTGCAGGTTCTGTCTCACGCCTTTTCCGTGCCCGTCACCGCATTCTTCAAAAGCTATGAGGAACGGCGCGAGGTGCAGCATGTGAAGGCCGGCGATCATGTCGAGATCGAGCGGCGCGGCACGCGGGCGGGGCATCAGTATAACTTGCTGGGTCATATCGGGTCGAACTCGTCCGGTGTGGTGGTGGAGCCCTATCTGATCACGCTGACCACCGAATCCGATACATTTCCGACGTTTCAGCATGAGGGGCTGGAGATGCTCTACATGCTGGAGGGCGAGGTGACCTATCGCCACGGCGACCAGCTGTTTCACCTTTGCCCCGGCGACAGCCTGTTCTTTGACGCCGATGCGCGGCACGGGCCGGAGATCCTGAACGTCCTGCCGGCGCGCTATTTGTCGGTGATCTGCTACCCGCAGGGGTGAGCGTCCGCTCAGTGGCGGGCGATTTCATGGCGGAGGCGGGCGGTCTTGTAGGCGTCAAACACCGATATCGCATAGACGAAGAGGCCGCCCGACAGCTTGCCGACCAGCG
>JANMCI010000345.1:0-17733 GCA_031361245.1 Rhodobacterales bacterium | reverse complement strand
CGGGCAATCTCGCGGGTGCCAAGCGGATCGGCACTGACCCCCAGCAGCCGCGCGCCGCGGGTAACGATCAGGTCAAGCTCGTCCTCGGTATAGAACTCCAGCCGGGTCGGGATGCCGAACCGGTCGCGCAGCGGCGTGGTCTGCAGGCCAAGGCGGGTGGTGGCGCCGACGAGGGTGAAGGGTTGCAACTCGATCCGCACGGTGCGGGCGGCGGGACCTTCGCCGATCACCAGATCCAGCGCGAAATCTTCGAGGGCAGGATAGAGCACCTCTTCGACCACGGGCGACAGGCGGTGAATCTCGTCGATGAACAGCACGTCGCGGGGTTCCAGATTGGTCAGGATCGCGGCCAGATCGCCGGGCTTGGCCAAAACGGGGCCGGAGGTCATGCGAAAACCGACGCCAAGCTCGCGCGCCATGATCTGCGCGAGGGTGGTCTTGCCCAGACCGGGGGGGCCGTGGAACAGGGTATGGTCCATCGCCTCGCCCCGCATCTTGGCGCTTTCGATGAACACCGCCAGATTGGCGCGGGCCTCGGCCTGACCGGTGAATTCCGCCAGCGTCTGGGGCCGCAGGGCGCGGTCGGTGTCTTCGGGCAGGCGTTTGGGGGTGACGGTGCGGTCGGGGGTCATCGAGGGGGGCATCAGCGCGGCGCCAGCAGTTTGAGGGCGGCGCGGATCATGGTGGCGGTGTCGGCGTCGGGGGTGTCGGCGCTGATGGTGGCGACGGCCTGGGCGGCGTCGCCTTGGGTATAGCCGAGGTTCTGGAGGGCCGAGAGGGCGTCAGCGGTGAAGCCCGCGCGCGACTGCTGGGCCGACGGGGCGGCGGCGGGGCGTCTGGTGGCGGGCTGAGGCTGTTCGATCACCATGTCATCGGCCTCGGCGGTGGCCGACAGCGAGACCCCCATCGCCATGAGGCCGGGGGCTTTGGCCTTGAGTTCAAGGATCACCCGCTGGGCCAGTTTGGGGCCGACACCATTGGCGGACTGGACGGCGCGGGCGTCGCCAAGGGCGATGGCGCGGGCGGTCCCTTCGGCGCCCAGCGCCCCAAGAATGGACATCGACGCCTTGGCGCCGACACCCTGAACGGTCATCAGAAGCCTGTGCCATTCCTTGTCCAGCAGGGTCGGAAAGCCGAACAATTGCAGCAGGTCCTCGCGCACCAGAAGGTCGGTATAGAGGGCGACCGGCTCTCCCACCCGGGGCATCTGGGCAAGGGTGCGGTCGTTGACATGGACGATATAGCCGACGCCGCGCACGTCGATCAGGACCTGATCCGTGCCGCGCCAATCGAGCCGACCTGACAGCTTGCCGATCATTCCGCCGCCTTTCTGAGTGCGGCCTGCAAGCGGCCCGCCGATTGCAGATGGTGCGCATGGCAGATGGCGATGGCAAGGGCGTCGGCGGCGTCGGGTCCGGTGATCTGGACACCGGGCAGGTGAATGCGGACCATGTGATCGACCTGGCCCTTGGCGGCGTGGCCGACCCCGACCACGGTTTTCTTGACGGCATTGGGGGCATATTCGCCCACAGTGATGCCGGCTTGCGCCGGAACCAGAAGGGCGATGCCGCGCGCCTGCCCCAGTTTCAGCGTCGCCACGGCGTCCTTGTTGACGAAGGTATGTTCGACCGCCGCCTCATCGGGACGCCAGGTTTGCAGCACCTCTGTCAGTTGATCAAAGAGCGACACAAGACGCTGGGCAAGGTCGCCGTCGCCGGTGCCGGGGGAAGAATGGCAGATACCGTTGGCGACATGGGCGATTCGGGCACCCTGCACGTCGATCACGCCCCAGCCGAGGTTTCTGAGACCCGGATCGATCCCCAAGACGCGCATGCCTGCCCCTTTTATTCTTGTTGTCCTGAAATAGCACGAAAAGGGAACATCCGCCAAGGTCAAATCCGGCTGCCCGCCAAATGCGCAAATCTGGCCGAAATCACCGTGCAAGTGCAGAAAACGTCGCTCGCCTTGTCGAAAGCGACAGAAACGGCGCCGGGCGGCGCTACACTTTTGAAATAAAGGCGAAATTGTGGCAAAGAGCTATGCATTGCATGCAAGGCGGCGTTGCCGTGGCACCGATTGCTTTGCACATGCAGCAAGATTAGATCCTGTGCATCAAGAGGCGAAAACCGCCTCAAGTCTGTGCATCTTTGAAAGGATTACCGCCATGGCAACCTACGAGACGTCCCGCACGGCGCCGTTTGGCGCCATCACCGTTTTCCGGATGATTCAATCGGTCAGCAACTTTGCCGGCGCGTTCCAGAGCTGGAACGCGGGCCGCGCCACCCGCAAGGCCCTGTCCAAGCTCAGCAACCGCGAGCTGGACGATATCGGCCTGTGCCGCGGTGACATCGACCTGATCGGTCGCTGATCAAACCCCAGTTTGCCCGAACCCCGGTTTGACCGAAAGGCCGCTGTCCAGCAGGACGGTGGCCTTTTTCATTGTCATGCAAAAGGGACCGCAGCCCCATAGGGCGGCAGTCCCGTGCCGTGGGTGACCCGACCGAGGTCACATCAGCTTGGCAAGAATCGCCGTGATGCTTTCTGACACGAAAATCGTTGCCGGCTCGGATTGCATCATCCAGCCGCCGATCCGCTCGATCCCGTCGCTGGCTTGCAGCGCCGCGACACGGTTGGCGTAACTTTCAGCGCCGATGTTGTGATAGATCGCGCCTTTCAGCACGACAGCACTGACCAGCAGGAACAAGATCGGCCCGACGATCGAGCGGCGCTTGGCCTTTGACTGAAAATAGTAGGAACGGCCCAGCGTTCCGGGGGCTTCAAATCCATAGCCCTTGGCACGCGCCTTCTGAATGCGTGCCACACGTCCGTAAAAATCTGACAAATTTGGGTCGGTCATCCCAGCACCTCAACAACTCCGACCCCCACCAAGGACATTGATAGGGTCGAAATGTGGCGAAAGTTGGGCGCCCTGGTCGATTTGCCCTAGTTTCGACGCAGTACCAGCGTGGACCATTCGCCGATGTCTTCACGGTCCTGCAGGGCAAAGCCGGCAGCGACATAGGCGGAGGTCACGGCACCGGCCTGAACCACCAGCAGGCCCGAGAGGATGACGAGACCCGCGGTTCGGGTGTGGGCTGCCATCGACGGGGCCAGTTCGATCAGCGGGCCCTTGAGGATGTTGGCAAAGACCAGATCAAAGGGCGCTGCCTCGGCCAGACGCGGGCTGGCGAAACCGGCGGCTTCCAGGCACTGGATCCGGCCCTCGAGCCCGTTGATGGCCACATTCGCCCGGGCGACATCCACCGCGACCTGATCGATGTCGGACGCAATGACGAGGGCATCGGGCAGCACAGCCGCGGCGGCCATGGCAAGGACTGCGGTGCCGCAACCGATGTCGGCCACCTTTGCCGGGCGGAAGCCGGCCTCGAACAGGCGATCAAAGGCGCGCAGGCAGCCAAGGGTGGTGCCGTGGTGGCCGGTACCAAAGGCGACGGTCGCCTCGATTTGCAGGGCAACGCGGCCGGGCGGCACTTTGTCTGCATCATGGCTGCCAAAGACAAAGAAGCGCCCCGCCTCGACCGGGGAAAGTTCGCGGCGAACCTTGGCGACCCAGTCGATCTCGGGCAGTTCGGACAGGGTGAAGGGCTTGGCCCCGAAGGCGAGGGCCAGAACGTCCAGCACCACCTCGTCGGGCTGTTCCAGAAAATAGGCGCCAACCTCCCACAGGCCGCTGTCATCCTCGATCTCGAACACGCCGACGCCGGTGGGCTCTGGCATCATGCGCTCGAGCGCGTCGGACAGGGCAAGGGCCATGTCTTCGCCGGGCAGCGTGGTCAGGGCGGTGAAGGTGGGCATGGTGTGTGGCCTTTTGGCTGGGACAGGCGGCGCATAGGCTGGTGCGGGGCGCGCGTCAAGGTTGCGGCTTGCGGACCTGTGCGGACTTGCGCTGGGTGTCGAGGCGCACTTGCCACGCGGCGGCGTCGCCATAGGCGACAAAATCGGCGTGATGAGCGTGGGTGTCGGCCAAGCGGCGCGAATGTTTGATCGGGCACCAATAGGCCTCGGTCCGACCGGCGATTTCGCGGACATAGGAGATGAGGCCGTTGCAGTAGCTGCAATAGACGCAGTTCAGTTTCTGCATCAGGTTCAGATAGCCCAGAAGCTGGCGGTCAAACAGGATGTGGTCGGCGCGGCGGACCTTTTCGATGCGGTAGACCGGAAAGCAGACGACCTGATAGACGGTGACGAACAGATCCAGAAGCGCAAAAGGCAGGATCAGGCTGTAGATGAAGGGGGCGGTCAGCACGATCAAAAGCCGGGTGTGGCTCAGGAATTCGGCGGCACCTTCGCGGGCGGCAAGATGGGCGGCGCGGGTTTCGGCGTCAAACACGGCGCGGCCACGGTGCAGGGTGTAACGGAGGCTTTCCTGTCCGGCGCCAAGCTCTCGCGCCAGTTGCGCCTGAAGCTCGGCGATTTGCGCCCGCAGCGCGTCCAGTTTCGGTGTCATGGCAGGCCCTTCCGGTCAGGTCACCGGAAGGGAAACACGTGCGGCCGCCAAGGCCAAGCGAAAGCGGCTCAGGTTTCAAGGGAACCCTGAAATCGCCGCCTGTCGTTTCGCTTGACCGCGGTTTCCGCCGCCCGTGTCCGCTAAACCCTGAGGCCGATCGGGCAGGTCACGCCGGTGCCGCCGATGCCGCAATAGCCGTCCGGGTTCTTGGCGAGGTATTGCTGGTGGTAATCCTCGGCAAAGTAGAACACCGGGGCCGGCAGGATCTCTGTCGTGATGGTGTCGTAGCCTTTGGCGGTCAGGGCCTGTTGGTAAGTTGCCTTCGTCGCTTTCGCGGCTTCGGCCTGGGCGGGCGTGTAGGTATAGATGCCGGAGCGGTAGGTCGAGCCCATGTCATTGCCTTGCCGCATCCCCGAGGTCGGATCGTGGCCTTCCCAGAAGGTTTTCAAAAGCTCGTCATAGCTGATGACGGCGGGGTCGTAGATCAGCCGCACCACCTCGTTGTGCCCGGTGAGCTGGGTGCAGGTTTCCTTGTAGGTCGGGTTCGGGGTGTAGCCTGCGGCATAGCCGGTCATGGTCAGCCAGACGCCCGGCAGGTTGTAGAACTTGCGCTCCACCCCCCAGAAGCAGCCCATGCCGAACATCGCCTCTGCCATGCCTGCGGGGACCGAGGATTTCAGGGGGATGCCCGACAGGAAATGGGTTTCGGCGGTGGGCAGAGGTTCGGGGCGGCCCGGGAGGGCATCGGCGGAGCGGACCATCTCTGTCTTTTTGCGGTCGAACAGGAACATGCGGGGCCTCCTTGCAGGCAGATCAGGGAAAAGGGAGCACCGGTTTTCCCGCCCGATCTGCGCCAAATCGTGGTGTGGAGGGAATATAGGGCGGCGGACGGGGGATGGATAGGGTGGCTCGCAAGGGTGTCATCGCATTGAAACAATCGGCATGTCCGCATGTGGACACGCCGACAAATCCTGCCTTTTCAGAGGGTTAAATATCAGTTTTCACCTGATATTAAGGGATTTACCGCCCTGCATCCTGCCACCGCAGCGCCAGAAGGTGCCCTATTCGCCGTCAAAACTGACAAGCTGGCGGTGAAGGGCGGCGCGCAGACTGATCTGATCCGAAACGCAAGCCGCAAGGTCAACCATGCCGTCCAGGTCCGCCTGCAGCCACGTGCGGGCCTTGGTGTCGATCGCGCACAGGGCACCGAGCGCCTTGCCATCGGGAGCGTGAACCGGCACGCCCAGATAGGCCCTGACCCCCAGTTCCGGGATCGCAAGGTTGCCGCAGACCCGTGCATCCAGCGGCGCGTTTTCGATGATCAGCGGACGGTTGTCGCGTTTCACATGTTGGCAGAACGAATGGGACAGCGGCGTCTGGCGCGACCTGGCCCATTTGCCGGTCAGGCCGATCTGGCTTTTGAAATATTGCCGGTCGCGGTTTTCCTCGATAAAGGACACCAGCGCCACCGGCACATTGATGAAGCGGGCGACGAGGCGGGTGAACTTGTCGAACGCCTCCTCCATCGGGGAGTCCACCAGATTGAGCGTGACCAGCACGCTGTCGATGGACTTGGAATAGTGGGCTGACTTGGGTTGGGTCAGGCAAATCAAGTTCGACAGATCCTGCACATTTCTCTCCACTGTTGGCTGATTCCTTTGTGTCGGAGAAAATTGCTCCATCCGCGTTATTAACATGCTAACGAGACATTTTGACGCAATCGGGCACCCGACGTGCCGCGCATGGCAGGCAGCACAAGGCGGGCCGCCGCTGCGGCAGCCCGCCGGTCAGTCTATTCTGGCCCTCTCTCCGGGCGTCGCCGCTGCGTCACTGGATGGGCAGCATCAGATGGGCATAGGGCGTGCCCGCATACATGACGTAGGGCATGGTCGGGTCGGGGTCCGCAGAATTCGGGTAGCCCGACATCGTGTCACCATAGTTGAAAATCATCACATGAGGTCCGGTGATGACCCAGTGATTGTCGGCGGTCTTTTCGGTCGCGTATGGGTCGGTGTTGCTGTCGCTGCCCCCGGCCAGCATGTAGCCGAAGCCGATCTTGCCGGCGGGCGGATCGGCCTTGTTCATCCACGCCTTCGCCCATTCCATCGCGTTCGCGTCAAGGCACATCGGATCGGGGCCCGGTGTGCTGGGGCTGTCGGGCATGCAGGTCCAGCCGTTGGTGCCCTCCCGCAGGCTGATCATCATGCCGGCGGAGTCAAACCCCATGATCGTCGCACCCTTGGCCACGGCTGCGGGGGCTGCGGACTCGGCGCTGGCAATCATGTCGGAATTGGCGTCCGCGAAGGCCGGCGATACCATGCCGACGGCTGCACCAACGGAGATGTAGAAGAATAGTCTGTTCATCAGCGACTCCCATGATGTTGGTCCCGGGCAGTCAAAGTCAAAACATCGGCGTGACCAGACGGCTGCCGAGCGGTTGCGTTCAAGGTTTTCTTCATGTCCGGGCGGGGGTGGCCAAGCTGGCCGCCTTGAAACCGTCCCGGTCAGACAACGCCAAAGAGCCAATCGAGAACTCGTTACCAACCCCACGAATTTTCTGGCAAGCGTGAGTGTTTCATAAGGGATATCGTTCAAAAAGTCAATGTGGCGGGCTTTGGGAGCCGGGACCTCATGCAGGTTCAGGCGGGCAGGCCGGCCGCCTTGAGCAGGGTGATCACCCGTTCCAGACGGCCGGGGTCGCGGTAGCGGTTCACACGGCGGACTTGTTGCTCGTCGATGTCCGGCTGTTGGCGCAGGGCCTGTGCGACAGCGCGGCGGGCGTCGTCGGGCCGACCGGCAAGGCCGTGAATGAGGGCGAGCATCAGGTGGCCCCACGGATCCTGCGGTTCGGCAGAGACGTAGTTGTGAATGCTGGCCAGCGCGCCGGCATCGTCGCCGGCCCAGGCCCGGCCATGGCCGATGTGGAAGTCGATCCAGGTGAAGGATTGCGGCGACAGTTGTGCCGCGCGCGCCAGTACGGCAAGAGCCTCGTCGAGATCGCCGGAAAAGACCGCGATTATGCCAAAATAGCCGAACACCCAGGCGTCGCTGGGGCTTTGGTCGCAGGCGCGGCGGCAAAGGGTGATGGCCTCGTCGTGGCGGTCGCTGAGCCACGCAGTGCCGCCAAGCAACATCACCGCGTTGGCGGCGTCGGGCCACCGCACCAGCACCTCTTTGGCCAGCCGCTCGGCCTCGGCGATGGCATGGGCGCGGTCGTCGCCTTGGGTAAAGAACCGGGCGTCATACCACCAGGTCTTGCCCAGCAGCACTTTGGCAGTGAGGTAGTCGGGGTCAATCTCCAACGCTTCGCGCAGAAGGTCGCGGGCGCGGCGATTGCCAGCTTCGGTCCAGCGCAGGTAGTGGCCGTAGGCAACGACATAGCGTTCCCACGCCGCAAGGCTGGAGGTCTGGCCATCCCACAGCCGCGCAAAGTCACCGGTGGTCAGTTCGACCTGCATGGCGACCGCGACCTTGCGGGTGATCTCGTCCTGCAGGGCGAAGATGTCGTCGGCCCGGCCCTCGAACCGGCCGCTCCAATGCTGGCGGCCGTCGGTCAGATCGACCAGCCGGGCGGTGACCCGAATCTGGCCTGCGGCGGCGCGGACGCTGCCGGTCAGCTGGTAGGCGGCTTTTTCCGGGTCGGAGTGCAGCTCGATGCCGCCGATCAGGCCAAGCGCCGACTCAAGGTCGAGGCCGAGGCCGGCAGCGAAGAAATCCTGCTCTGGGTCCGACGAGAGGTTCACGAAGGGCAGCACCGCAAGTGTGCGGTGGCCGTGCGGTGCCACCATCAGCGCCTCGGCGGGGAAGAGATAGCCCCGGCGGGGCACGGTGCGGATCAGCGCCTGTGCATCACCGCCGAGGGCGCGGCGCAATTCGTGCACGGTCTGGGTCAGCGTCTCGTCCGTGACGGTCACGCCGGCCCAGACGGCATCGAAGATCTCTTCCTTGCCAAGCGCCCGCCCGGCACTGCGGACGAAGAGTTCAAGCAGCGAAAGGGCCTTTGGACGCAGCGGCACCGGTCCGGACGGACCTGCAAGCGCGCCGGCTGCGGTGTCGAGGGTGAAGCCATGGAACCGGTAGACGGAGGTCATCGGTGTTTCCCCTGCGCGGTCAGGTCCAAGGTCGCATTGTCTGGGAGATCTGACAAGCGCGGCCTGATCCGAATTTGAGGCAGACCCTGATCCGGATTTGAGCGGCCCTTCACGACATCAAGGCCGACAGAAGCGCAGAGTGGTGGCAGCGGAAATGGAGGCTGAGATGCAAGACGAGAGCAAACGGCGCGAGGCGCGGATGATGGAAGCGGTCGCAGGCATGGCTGGGCGCTGCGCGCTGTCAAGCGAGGTCGACCTGCGGCTGGGACTGACGCCCACACTCGGCGATCCTCCCGGCTGGATCAGGGCGCTGGCACGGCTGTTGAGACACGGCGGTCTGGGGCAACCCGGCGGCACCGACGCGCGTATAGGAAATCCGGCCGGGGCCCGTCAATAGAAGCTTTGCGGGTCGATATCGACGCTGAGGCGGAGATTGTTTGGCACCTTGAACTGGGCCAGCCAGTCGGCAAGCGCCGCCTGAAGGGGGGCGGTCTTGTCGGCCTTGACCAGCAGGCGGACGCGGTGGCGGCCACGGACCCTTGCAATCGGCGCAGGGGCGGGGCCGAAAACCTGCGCGCCGATCTTGAGCAGCGGGTCGATTCGCCGGGCAAGCTCGGCGCCGAAGTCGAAGACCTGCGCCACGTCGGGGCTGGACAGGATGATGCCGGCCATGCGGCCATAGGGCGGCACGGCGGCTGCGCGGCGCTCGGCCGCCTCGGCGCGCCAGAACGCCTCTTCGTCGCCGCCCAGAATGGCGCGGATGACCGGGTGGTCGGGTTGATAGGTTTGCAAGAGGGCCTCGCCCGGCTTGTCGGCGCGCCCTGCCCTGCCCGCCACTTGGCGCATCAGTTGAAAGGTGCGCTCGGCGGCGCGCAGGTCGGACCCCTGCAGGCCAAGGTCGGCGTCGATCACGCCGACAAGGGTCAGCAGGGGGAAGTTGTGGCCCTTGGCGACGATCTGGGTGCCGATGATGATGTCGGCCCCGCCTGCGGCAATCAGCGCGATCTGCTCTTTCAGGGCGCGGGCCGAGCCGAAGAGGTCGGACGACAGCACGGCAAGGCGGGCGGCGGGAAAGCGGGCGGCGACCTCTTCGGCCAGACGCTCGACACCGGGGCCGACCGGGGCCATGCGGCCTTCGACCTTGCATTCGGGGCAGGCGGTGGGGATGGGTTTGGTGGCGCCGCACTGGTGGCAGACGAGGCGTTTCAGAAAGCGGTGTTCGACCATGCGCGCATCGCAGTCGTCGCAGCCGACCTGATGGCCGCTGGCGCGGCAGAGCGTGATCGGCGCATAGCCACGGCGGTTGAGAAACAGCAGCGCCTGCTCACCCGCCTCGATCCGGGCCTGCACTTGCCGCGCGAGGCGTTCCGAGATCCAGCGGTCGGCGGGCAATTTCTCGTCGCGCATGTCGAGCGCCGACATCCGGGGCATGACAGCGGGGCCAAAGCGGGCGGACAGGTCCAGCCGGGCATATTTCCCGGCCTCGACATTGGCCCAGGTCTCAAGGCTGGGCGTGGCCGAGGACAGCACGACCGGAAAGCCCGCAATCGCGGCGCGCAGGACGGCCATGTCGCGGGCGTGGTACATCACCCCCTCTTCCTGCTTGTAGGAGGTGTCGTGTTCCTCATCCACCACGATCAGGCCAAGGTCGCGGAAGGGCAGGAACAGCGCGGAGCGGGCGCCGACGACCAGTTGCGCCTCGCCCTGCCCCACCATGCGCCACAGGCGGCGGCGTTCGGTCATGGTGACACCGGAGTGCCATTCGGCGGGGCGGGCCGAAAAGCGCTGCTCGACCCGGGCCAGAAAGTCGCCGGTCAGGGCGATCTCGGGCAGAAGGACCAGCGCCTGACGGCCCTGCCGCAGACATTCGGCGACGGCCTCGAGATAGACCTCGGTCTTGCCCGAGCCGGTGACGCCTTTCAGAAGCGTGGTGGAATAGGTCCCCTGCGCCACTGTGGCGACCAAAGCATCGCCGGCGGCCACCTGATCGCCCACCAAGAGCGGACGGGTTCCGGGATGCATCGGCGGATAGGGCAGATCGCGGGGGGCGTCCTCTTCCAGAACGACGCCGAGCTTGACAAGGCCCTTGACGACGGCGGGACCGCAGGCGGCGGCCTCAGTGAGTTCGCCCAATGTGACGGGGGCGCCGCGATAGTCGCGCAGCGCCTCGACCACGCGGTGGCGGGCGTCGGTCAGGGTGTTGGGGATGGTGGGACCAAGGCGATAGACCCGGCGGGTGGAGGGCGGATCGCCAAGACCGGGCGCGCGGGTGGCGAGGCGCAGCATGGCGGAAAGCGGCGTCAGGGTGTATTCGGCGGCGCGTTGCAGGAACGCCCGCAGTTCGGCCCGCATGGGGGCGGCGTCCATCACCCGCGTCACCGGGCGGATTTTCGACGGGTCGAACTTGCCCTCGCCGTTGCCCCAGACAACCCCCAGCACCCGGCGCGGACCCAGCGGCACCTCGACGAAATCGCCTGTCCCGCAGCCGCCCTCGGGGGCCTTGTAGTCGAGGAGGCGGCCCAAGGGTTCGGCGGTCAGCACGCCGACCAGTTCGCCCGCCTCATAGACCCGCTCGACCATAGGACTTTCCCCTGCAACCCGATTGGGGTAAACCCGCCCCAACGCTACCGCAACCCATCCAAGGACCGCGCCCATGAAATTCTTCGTCGATACCGCCGATGTGCCCGCCATCAAGGAACTGAACGATCTTGGCATGGTGGACGGGGTCACCACCAACCCGTCGCTGATCCTGAAGGCCGGACGCGACATCGTGGAAGTGACCCGCGAGATCTGTTCCATCGTCACGGGCCCCGTCTCGGCCGAAGTCGTCGCCCTGACGGCGGACGAGATGATTGCCGAGGGCCGCAAGCTGGCCGAGATCGCCGCCAACATCACCGTCAAGGTGCCGCTGACATGGGACGGGCTCAAGGCATGCAAGGTGCTGTCGGGCGAGGGCCGCATGGTCAACGTGACGCTGTGCTTCAGCGTCAATCAGGCGATCCTGGCGGCCAAGGCCGGCGCCACCTTCATCTCGCCCTTTGTAGGTCGGCTGGACGACATCAACATGGATGGGATGGAGCTGATCAGCGACATCCGGCAGGTCTATGACAATTACGGCTATGAGACCCAGATCCTCGCCGCCTCGATCCGTTCGGCCAACCACATCACCCAATGCGCCCTGATCGGCGCCGATGTCGTCACCGCCCCGCCGGCCGTGATCAAGGCGATGGTGTCGCATCCGCTGACCGACAAGGGGCTGGAGCAGTTCATGAAGGATTGGGCGAAGACGGGGCAGAAGATTTTGTGATCTTCCGGCCTGCTCGCTGCAAAATACTCCACAGCGGGGTGATCCGCGATCAGAACCCCCCCCACAGCGGGGGTTTTCAGCGACGAACGCCGCGAGCGATGCGCTGCCGGGGGAAGGGGTGAAACCTTGCCGGGTGTTGCCGCAAGGACTCACCTTCACAATTCAACGCATCTGCCGACCCTTGACCGACAAATCCCGCTATACTGGTTGGAATAAACAAGAAACGGGCCACGAGGGCAGAGATAGCGCATGATCGATCAGGACACGCGGGACCGCATCATTGCGGCGCCCGAGACGCTGCTGGAAGACACCGGGGTGATGAATGCCCTGATCGCTGCGAACGAGCGGGCGATGGGATCGAACGTCATCGACCTGCGCGGGATCGCGATGGAGCGGCTGGAGAGCCGTCTGGACCGGCTGGAGGACACCCACCGCACGGTGATCGCGGCGGCGTATGAGAACCTTGCCGGCACCAATCAGGTCCACCGCGCCATCCTGCAACTGCTGGACCCGCTGAGTTTCGAGGATTTCCTCAAGGCGCTGAACGGCGAGGTCGCCCCGACCCTGCGCGTCGATTGCGTGCGGCTGGTGCTGGAATCGGTGCAGGGCGGCGAAGCCGAGGCGAGCTTGCGCAAGCTTGGCGATGTGCTTTACGTCGCACCGACCGGCTTTGTCGGGGAGTATCTTTCGGCGGGCAAGAATGTGCCGCTGCGCGCGGTCGTGCTGCGGCAGGTGCAGCCCTCGTCCGACGTGCTTTATGGCGACAAGGCGGGGTGGATCCGGTCCGAGGCGCTGATGAAGCTCGATTTCGGCAAGGGGCGGCTGCCCGGAATGCTGGTTCTGGGAGCGGAGGACCCGCATCAGTTCAAGTCAACCCATGGCACCGACCTGCTGGCCTTTTTCGCCGGCGTCTTTGAACGGACGATGCGCCGCTGGCTGTCGTGAGCGCCGCGGCCGCGGAACAGTTTGTGATTTCGCCCGCCCTGCGCGATGCCGTGACGCGCTGGCTGGACCATTTGCGGGCGCTGGATGCGGCGGCGGACAACACGGTCAAGGCCTATGCCGCCGATGTCTATGGCTTCCTTGGCTTTCTGGCCCGGCATCGGGGGCAGATCGAGGGTCTGGCGGCGGTGGCTGCCCTGCCGCAGACCGACCTGCGCGCGTGGATGGCGGCAGAGCGCGGCCGGGGCGTCTCGGCCCGCACCTTGGCGCGGGAGCTGTCGGCGGTGAAGCGGTTCACGGCGTGGGTGGCGGAGCGCGAAGGCTTTGACGCCTCGACCGTGCTGTCGGCGCGGGGTCCGAAATACCGCCGCAAATTGCCCAGACCCTTGAGCGAGGACGCCGCTGTGGCGATGATCGCGCGGGTGGGCGAGCTGGCCGTCGAGGACTGGGTGGCCGCGCGCGACATGGCGGTGGTGACGCTGCTTTATGGCTGCGGCTTGCGGATCTCGGAAGCGCTGGGGCTGACGGGCAAGGCCCATCCCATGCCGGAGGTCATGCGGATCATCGGCAAGGGCAGCCGCGAGCGGCTGGTGCCGGTGCTGCCCGCCGCCCGGGAGGCGGTGACAGAATATGTGCGTCTGTGTCCGCACGATCTGAGCCGCGAGGCGCCGCTGTTTCGCGGAACGCGCGGCGGGACGCTCAATCCGCGGCTGATCGCGCTTGTCATGGAGCGGGCGCGCGCCGGGCTTGGCCTGCCGTCCACCGCCACGCCGCATGCGATGCGCCACAGCTTTGCCACCCATCTTCTGTCGGCGGGCGGGGATCTGCGCGCCATTCAGGAGCTGTTGGGTCACGCCTCGCTGTCGACCACCCAAGCCTATACCGCAGTGGACGCGGCCCGGCTGATGGAGGTTTACGAGGCGGCGCATCCAAGGGCGTGACGTGGTGACAGAGTCCGGGGTGAACCCCGACCTGCGGCTTGCTTGACCGTCCGCGCCACAAGCCTGCACCGCGGTCGATGCACCGCGGCTGATGGGGGCCTGCGCGGTGGCGCATCCACGGACGTGATGTGGTGACAGAGTCGGGGTGAACCCCGACCTACGGCTTGCACAATCACGGCAATTGCGCCATCAAACCCAGATGGATATCCGCTTCAAAGCCCTATCAGTCCACCTGCTGACCGCCAGCGGAGCCGTTCTGTCGATGTTTGCCATGCTGGCCGCAGTCGAGGAAAAATGGAGCCTGATGTTTCTGTGGCTGGTGGTCGCCCTGATCGTCGATGGCATAGATGGCCCCTTGGCGCGGCGCTATGACACGACGGCGAACTGGCCCTTGTATGACGGGGTCCTGATGGACCTGATCGTCGATTTCCTGACCTATGTCTTCATCCCCGCCTTTGCCCTGTTCAAGTCGGGCATTCTGGACGGCTGGACGGGCTGGGTGGCGATCATCGCCATCACCTATGGTTCGGTCGTCTATTTCTCGGACACGCGGATGAAGACCAAGGACAAGAGCTTTTCGGGCTTTCCGGCGTGCTGGAACATGGTGGTGCTGGTGCTGTTCGCCACCACGCCGCCGACATGGGCCGTCTTGCTGATCGTGGTCACGCTGACCGTCGCCATGTTTCTGAACCTGAAATTCATCCACCCGACCCGGACCAGGCGCTGGCACTGGCTGAACCTGTCGGTGGCCGTGGCGTGGCTGGTCTTTGCCTTTTGGTCGGCAGTGGTGGATTTTCAGGAAGGCCCGCTGATCGAATGGGGCCTGATCCTGACATCGCTTTATCTGTGTCTGGCCGGGATTGTGCAGGAGTTGTTCCCCGAAAGAAATGTCGAGCGCATCTCCTGAGCGCCGCTAGGCACGGGTGATCACGACGCCGGTCACGATGACCAGGGCGGCAAGTCCCTTGCCCATGGTCATGCGCTCGGCAAAGCCGAGCCAGCCGATCAGAACGGCAAACAGGATCGAGGTTTCGCGCAGCGCCGCCACCAGGGCGATGGGTGCCACCGTCATGGCCCAGACGGAAATGCCGTAAGCCCCATAGGAGGCCGCGCCGGCCAGTGCTCCGGTGGCCCAGGGCTTGCGGGCGCGGGGCAGAACCGCCCTCCCCTTCCAGGCCAGCATGCCCGCCGCAAAACCGAGGCCATCGACCACAAAGACCCAGGCGACATAGCCTATCGCATCGCCGGCGATCCGCGCGCCCTGCCCGTCGATCAGCGTATAGGCAGCGGTCGCGGCGGCGGCGCCAAGGGCAAAGGGAATGAGGCGGCGGTTCTCGCCATTTGCCAGAACGCCTTGAGCCATCATGAGAATGCCAAGGCCCAGAATGGTGATCCCGGCAAACTCGACCAACGTGATGACATCGGTCAGGAACAGCCCTGAGGTCAGGGCCACCGCCAGCGGTGCCGTGCCGCGGGCGATGGGGTAGACCCGGGACAGATCGCCCCGCTCATAGGCAAGGGTCAGAAAGAATTTGTAGAAGAAATGCACAAGCCCTGACGCCAGCACCCAGGGCAGGACGTGAAGCTCGGGAGCCGGTCGAATGAGCGCTACGGTCAGGCCGATGGGCACCTCGCAGACCGACAGGATGACCATGGCGCCCAGCCGCGACGCCCCGGTCTTGACCAGCGAGTTCCACAGGGCATGGAGGAACGCCGAGCCGAGGACGGCGAGAAGGACGAATGTGGTCAAGGGCCGCTCCTGTTGTCAGGGGAGCGTTACAAGTGCGGCGCCTCAGGGGCAAGGTGCCCTGCAATGACGAACCCGGAGGGTTTCGCACCCTCCGGACCTCCGGCGGAGTATTTGGCAAGGTGCAATTGGGGCGTCAGATCAGCAGGGAGGCGGCACCTTCGTGTTTGAGAAGCCAGACCTTGGTCTCGACCCCGCCCCTGGCAGAGAAGCCGCCGAGGGACTGGGCCGCGACGACGCGGTGACAGGGGATGAGGATGGGGATCGGGTTGGCACCACAGGCCTGGCCGATGGCCTGGGCGGGGGCATTCAGCGCGCGGGCGAGCTCGCCATAGGTGCGGACCTCGCCGAGGGGGATGGCGACCATGGCGCGGCGGACCCGTTCGTGCAAACCGCTGCCATAAGCGAGGGGCAGGTCGAACCGGGTCAGGCGGCGGGAAAAGTAGGCGGAAAGCTGGGCTGCCGCCTCGATGGTCAGCGCAGAGGGATCGTCCGCGCCGTCAGCGCCCCAGTCGAGGCGGGTGATGAAACCCGCCTCTTCGGTGAGGTTGAGGGGACCCAAGGGTGTCTGCAGCGCGGATATGGCCATGCCACAGAATGGGCCATGCGGCCGCGTCTAGTCCAGAGCGGCGTTGCAGCGCGCACAGGTGGCAGGGTGCCGGTGGGTGCCGACATCGGGCAGGACTTTCCAGCAGCGCTCGCATTTCTGGCCGTCGGCCTTTTCAAAGACGACGCCGATGCCCGGAACCTCGGGCAGACGGAAGGCCTCTTGCGGCGCATCGTCGGCGGTCAGCTGGATGCCGGATGTGATGCACAGATCGGCAAAATCGACCGACCTCAGCGCGGCGAGGATGGCGGTTTCGGCGACATGGACCACCGGGGCGGCCTCCAGCGACGCGCCGATGACCTTGGCGGTGCGCTGAATCTCGAGCGCGCCGGTCACCACGCGGCGGGCAGCGCGGATGCCTTCCCATTTCGCGGCAAGCGCGGGGTTCAGCCACGACGCCGGGGTTTCGGGCATGTCCTGCAGATGGACCGAGCTTTGGTCTCCGGGGAAGCGGCAGAGCCAGACCTCCTCCATCGTGAAGACCAGAACCGGCGCAAGCCAGGTCGTCAGGCGGTGGAACAAAAGGTCGAGAACCGTGCGGGCGGCGCGGCGGGTGAGGCTTGTCGCCGCATCGCAATAGAGGCTGTCCTTGCGGATGTCGAAATAGACCGCAGACAGATCGGTGGTTGCGAAGGTGAAGAGTGTCTGGAACACGCCCTGGAAGTCGTAGCGCGCGTAGCCTTCGCGGACTTGCGCGTCAAGCTCGGCCATGCGGTGCAGGACCCATTTTTCAAGCTCGGGCATGGCATCGGGGGCGACCTTCTCGGCGTCCGAGAAATCCTTGAGGTTGCCCAAGAGGAACCGCAGGGTGTTGCGCAGGCGGCGGTAGCTGTCGGCGGTGCCTTTCAGGATCTCTTTGCCGATCCTGAGGTCAACGGTGTAGTCGGCCTGCGCGACCCAGAGGCGCAGGATGTCGGCGCCGTATTCGTCGATCACGGCTTGCGGAGCGACGGTATTGCCGAGCGACTTGGACATCTTCATGCCCTTTTCGTCCAGCGTGAAGCCGTGGGTCAGAACGCCGCGGTAAGGCGCGCGGCCCTTGGTGCCGCAGGCTTGCAGCATCGAGGAGTGGAACCAGCCGCGGTGTTGGTCGGTGCCCTCAAGGTAGAGGTCGGCGATGCCGTCGGTCGAGCCGTCGGGACGGTCGCGCAGGACGAAAGCGTGGGTGGAGCCGCTGTCAAACCAGACGTCGAGGACGTCATCGACCTTGTCATAATCCGACGGATTGACGATGCCTTCGAGGATGCGCTCCTTGAATCCTTGCACAAACCAGACATCGGCGCTTTCCGCCTCGAACGCGGCGACGATCCGGGCGTTGACTTCCGGGTTGCGCAGAAGGAAGTCGGGGTCGGTCGGCTTGGCGCCCTTTTTGGTGAAGGCGGTGAGGGGGACGCCCCAGGCGCGTTGACGCGACAGCACCCAGTCGGGGCGGGACTCGATCATCGAATGCAGGCGGTTGCGGCCGGTTGGCGGGGTCCAGGTGACAAGCTGGTTTATGGAGTTCAAGGCGCGTTGGCGGATGGTTTGGCCGTAGGTGCCGAGGCCGTCGTCGAGCGGCTTGTCGATGGCTACGAACCATTGCGGGGTGTTGCGGAAGATCAGCGGGGCCTTGGAGCGCCACGAATGGGGG
>JANMCI010000327.1:0-11808 GCA_031361245.1 Rhodobacterales bacterium | reverse complement strand
GACAAATTCGTCCATCTCGCCCTTGGCATAAGACGCCGCCACCGCCGCCTGCGGCGTCGCCGCATGCTCGCCCCTGGCGTTGACCATCGCACCATAGGCCCGCTCGACCCGCTCCCAGCGGTTGTCGCGGTCCATCGCCCAATAGCGCCCGATGACGGTGGCGACCGTTGCCCCGGCCGGCAACGCGACCGCCAGATGGTCAACAAACTCCGCCGCCGAATTGGGGGCGACATCGCGGCCATCGGTGATGGCATGCAGCGCCACCGGAACCCCTGCCGCCGTGATCGCCCGGCAGGCCGCCAGCACATGGTTCAAATGGCCATGCACCCCGCCATCCGAAATGACGCCCATCAGATGCGCCACACCGTCCGACGCCTTCAGTCTGGCAGTGAACTCCACCACCGAGGCGTTGCTGGCAAAGGTGCCATCCTCGATCGCCAGATCAATCGCGCCAAGGTCCATCGCCACCACGCGCCCCGCGCCGATGTTGGTGTGCCCGACCTCAGAATTGCCCATCTGCCCGGTCGGCAGACCGACATCGGGACCAAAGGTGGTCAACGTGGAATGCGGACAGCTCGCCCAGATCCGGTTGAAGTTCGGCACATCGGCCAGTGCAGGGGCCGAAACAGCCGGATTGGTGCCAATCCCCCATCCGTCGAGGATACACAGAACAACAGGCTTTGCGGCGGTCATGGGGCACCCTTTTCAAACGGTGCCCCGCTTCTAATCCCGCTGCGCCCCAAGGGCAACGCTCCCCCGGCGAACCGCGCGGCATTTCCCAATTGCACCTTGCCAAATACTCCCGCCGGAGGCCTCGGCCAGCCCGGGTCGAAAGGTTGAAATGTGGTTAACCCAAGTCACTAAGTCAAGCATATACAATGTGTTATACAAATGTCCACATGCGGACACGTCCTCAGACCCGGTGATAGGGCCCACCCGCAAGGATCGTCGCCGCCCGGTAAAGCTGCTCGGCCAGCATCACCCGCACCAGCATGTGCGGCCAGACCATCGCACCAAAACTGAGCGAAGCCTCCGCCCGGGAGCGCAGGCCCGGATCAATCCCGTCCGCCCCGCCGATCACCAGCGCCACATCCTGCCGCCCGCCGTCGCGCCACTTCCCCAGCATCGCGGCAAACTCCGGCGACGACATCACGCGCCCCCGCTCATCCAAGGTGACCAGCACGGACCCGGCAGGCACGACGCGGGCCAGAAGCTCCGCCTCTGCGGCCATCCCGCCGCCTTTCTTGTCCTCGACCTCATGCTCCAGCACCGGGCCAAGGCCCAAAGGCCGCCCGGTCCGATCGAAGCGTTCGTAATAATCATCCGTCAGCACCCGCTCGGGTCCCGCCCTCAGACGGCCGACGGCGCAGACATGCAGCTTCATCCCGCCCCGCCTATCTCAGACAGCGGGAGTCCGATGCGCGCCCGACGGCATCCACATCTTTTCCAGCTGATAGAATTCCCGCACTTCGGGCCGGAAGACATGGACGATCACATCGCCCCCGTCGATCAGCACCCAGTCGCCGGTCTCCTTGCCTTCCATCTTGGCCGCGATCTTGAACTCGGCCCGCAGCCGGTCGGCAAGCTTTTCCGAGATTGATGCAACCTGGCGCGACGACCGGCCAGAACAGATCACCATATAGTCGGCCACATCCGACCGCCCACGCAGATCGATCTGCACCACATCCTCGGCCTTGTCGTCATCGACCGAAGTCAGGACGGCAGCCAGAACCTGTTCAGGAGAATAGTCAGGAGAAGAAGCGGCGGCGCTCATGCGCTCGGCCCGCGGCCCGACGGGCAAGCCCGTCGTAGGGTCAGAATGAGACAGGACATCGTCCTCCAACTAGCGCGCCACACGGCCCGGACGCAGGGCTTTTGACAAACCTAACACCCGCAGGGCGAAATCTCAACCAACGCGGGGAAGGAAAGGGCGGTTAATGCGCATTGGCGCCGGATGCAAGGGCGATCGCATCCCACGGTCAGTCTGCCGGGGTGCCGGCGGCAGGCGACGGGCGCCCCTGCACCTCGGCCGCGGCCTCGTCCCGGTTGGACTCGTCCAGCAGGCGCACTTCGCGCTGCGGGAACGGAAAGGAGAACCCCGCCGCTTTCAGCGCGTCCCACAGGGCCAGAAACACCTGACCCCGCACATTGGTCAGCCCTTCGCGCGGATCGCGGATCCAGAAGCGCAACACGTAGTTGACCGAGCTGTCGCCAAATCCGGTGACGTGACAGACCGGATCCGCGGTCTTGAGAACCCGCGGGACGGTCATGGCCGCCTCGACCGCCACTTTGCGTACCTTGTGCGGATCGTCGTTGTACGAGGTGCCAAACACCAGATCCAATCGCACCAGATCGTCACTGTGCGACCAGTTCACCACCTGACCGGTGATCAGGTCTTCGTTCGGGATCAGATATTCCCGCCCGTCCCGCGTGACCACCGAGACATACCGCGCGCCAAGCGACTGGATCCACCCGAACGTGTCGCCCAGACTGATCACGTCGCCGGGCTTGATCGATTCGTCCAGAAGGATGATGACCCCGGACACAAGGTTCGACACGACTTTCTGCAGGCCGAACCCCAGCCCGACGCCAACCGCTCCCGACAGCACGGCAAGCCCGGTCAGATCAAAGCCAACCGCCTTCAGCCCCAGAAAAACCGCCGCTCCATAAAGGAAGATCTGCACGAACTTGATCGCCAGAACGCGCACTGCGGGCGAGACGTCTTCGTTGTTGTTCAGTCGCGAATTGATGGTGCGGGTGATCAGCCGTGCCAGAGTGATCAGGATGACAGTGACGACGAGCGCCTTCAGGATGCCGAACACCGAGATACGGAAATCTCCCAGCGTGATCGCAAGGCTGTCCAGAAAATCGGTCGCGACGGCCAGAAAGCCCGTGTAATGCAGCGTGACATAGATCCAGCCGCCCCAACTTGCCATGCGCCGCAAGAACCGGTTGCGGATCAGGCGTGCGACAAGGCCGATCAGCACCCAGGCCGTCGCGATCGTTGCGGCAAGCACGATCAGATACCGCCGCGACGGGTAGATCGACAGTTGCTGAAACGCCAGGGCGGCAATCCACGCCAGCAAGACAAAGCTGATCCCGCGAATCCGGTTCTTGAGCACCACAAAAGTCCGCATCCGCGACAGGGTCTGACCTTCCAGCCCGCGCAGGTAGCTTTCGACCCGTGGTTCCACAAACCAGCGGATGATCTCGGCAGCCGCGAACAGGACCGCCAGGACGGCGACCTGAATCAGCCGTGACGGCAGAGTAAGCGACACGATGAACGCCCAGATCTGCTGAAACAGCTGTTGGGCGCTGGTCATGATGTCTGGGTTGATCTGGTCCATTCCGCCTCTTTCCTCGCAGCCTGTCTGGCATGGAACGGCGTCAATCGCAAACGTGCCCGACATATTGCCAGACTGGCCTTTCCGGCGTATATCGCCCCCATGTACCGCTTCTTTGACATGGCCGACCACGCCCGCCTGCCTTGGCGATTTACCCGCGACACGCGGTCTGTCCTCGCACGCCTGTGACGCAGTCGGTGCGTGAGATCACGCACCCTGCCGCGCCTGCCCCCTTCCATCGCAATTCCTGAAATGAGAGACCATGACCGCTCGTACCCTCTATGACAAGATCTGGGACGACCATGTCGTCCATCAGGCCGACGACGGCACCTGCCTGCTGTATATCGACCGCCATCTGGTCCATGAAGTGACCAGCCCGCAGGCTTTTGAGGGTCTGCGCATGACGCACCGCAAGGTTCGCGCGCCGGAAAAGACCATCGCCGTGCCGGACCACAACGTGCCGACCACGCTGGACCGCGCCAACGCCGCGACCATGACCGAGGACAGCCGCATCCAGGTTGAGGCGCTGGACAAGAACGCCAAGGATTTCGGGATCAACTACTATCCGGTGTCAGACGTCCGCCAAGGCATCGTCCATATCGTCGGCCCCGAGCAAGGCTGGACCCTGCCCGGCATGACGGTTGTGTGCGGCGATAGCCATACCGCGACCCACGGCGCGTTTGGCGCGCTGGCCCACGGCATCGGCACTTCCGAGGTCGAGCATGTGCTGGCCACCCAGACGCTGATCCAGCGCAAGGCCCTGAATTTCAAAGTGGAAATCACCGGATCCTTGCGCCCCGGCGTCACCGCCAAGGACATCACCCTCAGCGTCATCGGTGCCACGGGCACGGCGGGCGGCACCGGCTATGTCATCGAATATTGCGGTCAGGCGATCCGCGAGTTGTCGATGGAAGGCCGGATGACCGTCTGCAACATGGCCATCGAAGGCGGCGCCCGTGCCGGCCTGATTGCCCCGGACGAGAAAACCTACGCCTATTGCAACGGTCGCCCGCACGCCCCGAAAGGTGCCGCCTGGGATGCCGCCGTCGCCTATTGGAAAACCCTCTACTCCGATTCCGACGCGCATTGGGACAAGGTGATCACGCTGAAGGCCGAAGACATCGCCCCCGTCGTCACCTGGGGCACCTCGCCCGAGGACGTGCTGCCCATCACCGGCACCGTCCCCAGCCCGTCCGACTTTACCGGCGGCAAGGTCGAGGCGGTCCGGCGCTCGCTTGACTATATGGGCCTGACGCCCGGCCAGAAACTCTGCGACATCAAGATCGACACGGTCTTCATCGGGTCCTGCACCAATGGCCGCATCGAAGACCTGCGCGCCGCCGCCGCGATCCTGAAGGGCAAGAAGAAGAAAGAGGGCCTGCGCGCCATGGTCGTGCCCGGCTCGGGTCTTGTGCGGGCTCAGGCCGAAAAAGAGGGTCTGGCCCAGATCTTCATCGACGCCGGGTTTGAATGGCGTCTGGCGGGCTGCTCGATGTGTCTGGCGATGAACCCCGACCAGTTGTCGCCCGGCGAACGCTGTGCCGCGACATCGAACCGCAACTTCGAAGGCCGTCAGGGCCGGGGTGGCCGGACGCATCTGCTGAGCCCCGCCATGGCCGCCGCCGCCGCAATCACCGGTCACCTGACCGATGTGCGCGAAATGATGACCGAGAAAGCGTAAGGATCCGGACAGATGGACAAATTCACCAAACTGACCGGCATCGCGGCCCCCATGCCGCTGGTCAACATCGACACCGACATGATCATCCCCAAGCAGTTCCTGAAAACCATCGCCCGCACCGGCCTTGGCAAGAACCTGTTCGACGAGATGCGCTATACGCAAGACGGCGCGGAAATCCCCGATTTCGTGCTGAACCAGCCGGCCTGGCGCAAGGCCGAGATCATTATCGCGGGTGACAACTTCGGCTGCGGCTCGTCGCGCGAACATGCGCCATGGGCGCTCTTGGACTTTGGCATCCGCTGCGTGATCAGCACCTCGTTTGCCGACATCTTCTACAACAACTGCTTCAAGAACGGCATCCTGCCGATCGTCATGCCGCGCGAGGTCGTGGACATCCTCATGGCCGACGCCCGCAAAGGCGCCAATGCCCGCCAGTCCGTCGACCTTGGGGCGCAGACCGTCACCACCTCGGACGGACAGGTCTTCCCCTTCGAGGTCGACAGCCACCGCAAGCATTGTCTGATCAACGGATTGGACGATATCGGCCTGACGCTCGAAAAAGTCGCCGCGATCGACGTGTTCGAGGCCAAGGCCGCCGCCTTGCGTCCTTGGGCCTGATTGCGCCTGATTCACTAAATATGGGGCCGCGTGTTTGGAAACAATCCACGCGGCCTTTCTTTTACCACCTGAATGATTCAATCCTGCAACACCTTCTCCCTGAAAGCGCCATACGGATTACGTCAAGTTAACCAAGTGGTTGCGGCATGGAATGAAAGAAGGCACAATTTGGGCAAGATTGAGGCGGCCCGCCACAATGTGCGGGACATCATCGGAACAAGGGCCTGGCAGAGTATCAGGACCGTCCGGACGAAGGGTGCAGGGTTGGGTTTCTCGCGAACAGCAGGTGCTGCGATGCGTGGGCTTCTGGTGATGTTCGTCATCGCCACGCCGACGATATTGCTGATAGATACGCGGCCCGACAGCCAGCAGATGGTGGCGCTTGTCGCCCTGTTCGCAGGCGTGCTGACCTTTGTCGAATACAAGGCCGTCTATCCCGGCCTTTTTGAATTCCGCGATGCCCCGCCGTTCAACCGCATTCGCTTTCTCATGCTGTTCGCGACCGTCTTCTGCCTGTCCGCCATCGAACGCGGCCGTGTCGAATCGTCGACCATGACCGAGCTGATCCATGCCATCGGCGCGTTGATCGGCCTGTCGATGGACTTCCCTTACAGCCCGGTACGTCTGGCCACGCTGATGATGGGGTCAGACGCGACCGAGGCGCAGATCGGGGCCGTGCGCACCGCTGCCGGCATGTCCTATCTGATCTCGCTGGTTTCGCTGGCGGTTTTTGCCATCCAGTTGCGTGTCGGGTCGTGGCCGCGGCGCGACCGCGCTTTCAACGTCTGGGTCAACCTGCCAACCTTTGATCCGACGGCGGGCGGCGATGTCGTGGCACGTCTGACCCGTGACGCCCGCATTAACATTGCGTTAGGGTTTCTCCTGCCATTCTTGACCCCGGCTGTGGTCGAGGTCGCCTCGGTCGGCTTCCAGCCGTTGGAACTGACGTCTTCGCAAACCCTGATCTGGACAATGACGGCATGGGCCTTTCTTCCCGCCAGCCTTTTCATGCGCGGCATCGCAATGGGCCGTGTGGCCGACATGATCTCGGACCGCCGCAAGGAAGAGGGCGGTCTTGGCTCGGCGTCCTTGGCGCCTGTCTGATCCCACTTCTTGTCCTTCTGTGCGGCGGCCTGTCTGCCTCGGCAGAGGTGCTTCGCATTGCCACTTACAATCCTGAACTGTCCCGCTATGGCCCCGGACTGGTGCTGCAGGCCATCCGCGACCGCGATGATCCGCAGGTCGCCGCGGTTGTCGCCGTTCTGGCCAGACTCGGCGCCGATGTCGTTGTGCTGACCGGGGTCGATTATGACCACGGTCAGGCCGCGATCACGGCGCTCCAGGCTGACCTTCGCGCCGCCGGTCAGGATTATTCCCATGTGCTGGCCCTGCGTCCGAATACCGGTGTACAGACCGGGCTGGACCTTGATGGCAATGGCCAGACCGGAGAGGCGCGCGACGCGCAAGGCTACGGTCGCTTTGCGGGTGCCGCCGGAATTGCCGTGCTGTCACGCTTCCCTCTGGGTCAGCCGCGCGACTTTTCCGGCCTTTTGTGGCGCGATCTTCCCGGTGCCGATCTGCCGCCCGACATCAGCGATGCCGCGCGCGAGGTGCAGCTTCTGTCGACCTCGGGTCATTTTGAACTGCCCGTCACCTACGCCGAGGGCAAGACGCTGCGCCTGTTGATGTGGTACGCCACCCCGCCGGTCTTTGATGGCCCCGAAGATCGCAACGGCCGCCGCAACAAGGACGAAGCCGCCTTCTGGCTGCGCCTGCTAGACGGCGACCTGCCGTGGCCCGCGCCACAGAAGCCCTTTGTCCTTTTGGGCCAGTCGAACCTTGATCCGGTTGATGGCGATGGCTTGCATGCGGCGATGGTGGCGTTGTTGACCCACCCCGCCCTGCAAGACCCGCAGCCAAGGGGCGACGATCTGCACAACGACCCCGGCCAAAGCGGCGACCCAACCTTGGACACCGCCTTTTACGACAAGGGAGTGGGTGGCCTCAGGGTCGATGTCTTGCTGCCGCAGGCGGGACTTGGGGTCAAGGCGGCGGGCGTGTTGTGGCCCACACCCGGCGACGACTTCGCCGCCACGGTGGCCGCTGCGTCGCGTCACCGCCCGGTCTGGGCCGAAATCGCATTGCCCTGAAACGCCAGCATTGCGGGCGCCAACGCCTGCACTTGCTGCCGCAAAACCTCGTCCAGCGGGGTCAGGCGAAAGTCGGGCAGCAGGTGGGACAGCGGTGCCGGATCAAGCGCGTGCGGGGTGTCGTACAGATAGCGCATCTCGTTCAATTCCCGCGCCAGCTCCCAGAACGGCCCGGCCAGCCGCATGAACCACCACATGAACGGCTTCACGCGCATTTGCTGACCGGTCAGACGGGCGATATGGTCGGCCACCTCTTCCATCGTCAGGGCATAGCCGGCAAAGGGGATGTCGGCAAAGGCAGGCAGGGTGGTCCGGCGGTCCGCCAGCGCCACGGCGGCGCGGGCCATGTCGGGCAGATAGGCATAGGCGCGATGCACGCCGGGGGCCGAGGCGCTGGTGACCCGGCCCCTGCCTACGCCCTTCAGCGCAATCATGTTCCAAAAGCTGCGCGGCGAGGTCGGGTCGATGAAATCGCCGCCGCGCAGCACGATGACACGCAGACCCTTTTCACTGGCGGCGCGGTAACTCGACTCCATCGCCGCACGGATCCGGCCTTTGCGGGCGACGGGGCGGTGCGGCGTGTCCGGACCCCAGAGGCCGGGCTCGGCGCCATAGACATAGACGTTGCCCGGCACCAGAACCGTGGCCCCAGAGGCGAGGCCCGCCCGGATGACGTCTGCGGTGATCGCGGGGATCAGCCGTTCCCAGGCGTGATAATTGGGCGGGTTCAGCGCGTTGACAATGACATCCGCGCCCTTTGCTGCGTCGGCCATATCGGTGCCGCGCTTGTAAAGCCGCACGGTCCACCCCGCCGCCGCAAACGCCCGCGCCGCCTGGCCGCCAAAAAGGCCTGAGGCCCCGCATATCAGAACTGTCTGAGCCATGATGTGTCCTTTCGTTGCCCGGGCACTATGCTCGATAATTTCTTGAACGGGTATTGGCGCAATTCGCAGATGTGCTATTCACGGATGAATGGATAACCCGGACTGGACCCTGTATCGCTCTTTCCTCGCCGTCGCCGAAACCGGCTCGTTGTCGGCGGCAGCGCGGCAACTGGGGTTGAGCCAGCCGACCCTTGGCCGCCATATCGCCGAGCTTGAGGCGGCGCTGGCCACTGGCCTCTTTGCCAGGGCCGCGCGCGGTCTGGTGCTGAGCGATGCCGGGACGGCCATGCTGCCCGCCGCCCGGCAGATGCGCGACGCTGCCGCGGCCATGGCGCTGCTTGCAGCGGGGCGTGAAGGCTCACTGACCGGGACCGTGCGGCTGACCGCCAGCCGCACCGTGTCGCACTATCTCCTGCCCCCGATCCTTGCCGACCTGCGCCAGAAAGAGCCGGGGATCGAGATTGAACTGGTCCCCTCGGACAGCACCGAGAATCTGCTGTTCCGTGAGGCTGACATTGCCCTGCGCATGTACCGCCCGACGCAACTGGACGTGGTGACGCGGCATCTGGGGGATCAGCCAATCGCGACCTATGCCGCCAAATCCTATCTCGACCGCGTCGGGCGGCCCCAAACGACGGCAGAACTGCTGGCGTTGGATTTCATCGGTTTCGACCGGTCCGACCTGATTCTGCGGCTGATGGCCGGCCTTGGCATCCAGCGCCGGCGCGAGGACTTTCCGGTCCGTTGTGACGATCAGGTGGTGTATTGGAACCTCGTTCGCGCCGGCTGCGGCATCGGGGCCACCCAGTGCCTGATCGCCGACGCCGACCCGACGGTCGAGCGGGTGGCGTCCTTTGTCCAGCTTCCCTCCCTGCCGGTCTGGCTGACCGCACCCGAGGCGTTGCGGCAGAACCCGCGCATCCGGCGCGTGATGGATCATCTGGCAGCGGCCTTCAAATCGCTGTCAGCTGGCGCCTGACGGCCAAGGGGCGCATCCCTGGATTTGGGCGGGCTATCTTGACCGCGGTCTGTGCTTTGGCTAGGCCACGGCAACCTCAAGTCAAGGAAGCATCCCATGGCCAATCCCTCTCTGCTTATTCTCGCCGGCGACGGCATCGGCCCGGAAGTCATGGCCGAGGTGAAAAAGATCATCGGCTGGTTCGGCGCCAAGCGCGGGGTCACCTTTGACGTCAGCGAGGGTCTGGTCGGCGGCTGCTCCTATGACGCCCATGGCACGCCGCTGACGGATGAAACCATGGCCCGGGCGCAGGCGGCGGACGCCGTGCTGCTGGGCGCCGTGGGTGGGCCGAAATATGACAAGCTGGACTTCTCGGTAAAGCCCGAGCGCGGCCTTTTGCGTCTGCGCAAGGAGATGGACCTGTTTTCCAACCTGCGCCCGGCGCAGTGCTTTGACGCGCTGGCTGATTTTTCCAGCCTCAAGAAAGAGGTCGTGGCCGGTCTGGACATCGTCATCGTCCGCGAACTGACGAGCGGCGTCTATTTCGGCGAGCCGCGCGGCATCTTCACCGAAGGCAACGAGCGCGTTGGCATCAACACCCAACGCTATACCGAAAGCGAGATTGCCCGCGTGGCCCGCAGCGCCTTTGAACTGGCCCGCAAGCGCGGCAACAAGGTCTGCTCGATGGAGAAGGCCAATGTGATGGAATCGGGCATCCTCTGGCGCGAAGTCGTGCAGGAGATCCATGACAAGGAATATCCCGACGTCGAACTGTCCCACATGTATGCCGACGCCGGTGCCATGCAGCTTTGCCGCTGGCCCAAGCAGTTCGACGTCATCGTGACCGACAACCTGTTCGGCGACCTTTTGTCCGACATGGCCGCCATGCTGACCGGTTCGCTTGGCATGCTCCCCTCGGCGTCGCTGGGCCTGCCGATGGCCAACGGGCGGCCAAAGGCGCTTTATGAGCCGGTTCATGGTTCGGCACCCGACATCGCGGGACAGGGCAAGGCGAACCCGATCGCCTGCATCCTGTCGTTTGCCATGGCGCTGCGCTACAGCTTCAATCTGGGCGACGAGGCGACGCGGGTCGAAAAGGCGGTCGAGAATGTTCTGGCCGATGGCGTGCGCACGGCTGATCTGATGGGACCGGCGGGGGGCACTCCGGTCTCGACATCGCAAATGGGCGATGCCGTGATTGCGGCGCTGGACGCCAGCCTCTGAAGGCCCAAGCAGGTTTTAAGGCGGGCGCGTCAACGCGCGTTTCGGGCGCGGCAGGTCATGGCCAAAGGCTCAAGGCCACTTGCGGGCTTGAGCTTTCCGCCGATTGGGGCGACATCTGGCGCAGGCCCGACCGCGCCGCTGCAGGTAACCATGACCGCCCTTCCGCCCGCCCTCCGGGGTGCCATCCTGTCACTGCTGGCGTTTTCGCTGTATTCCCTTGGTGACATCACCATCAAGTTTCTGGGCAGCAGCTATCATCCCGTCCAGATCCTGTTCTTTTCCGGCATGGCAGGGTTCCCGCTGGTCGTGCTGCAGATGATGGCCGACCCCGAAGGTGGCACCCTCAGGCCGCGGATGTGGAACTGGACGCTCGCGCGCATGGGCATTGTCATCGTCAACGGCCTTCTGGTGTCCTTCGCCTTTGCCAACCTGCCGCTGTCCGAGGCCTATGCCATCTTCTTCCTGATGCCCCTCTTCATCTGCGTGCTGGCGGTCCCCCTGCTGGGCGAGCCGATTGATCTGCCGCGCGGTCTGGCCGTGCTGGCCGGTCTGGCGGGGGTGATCATCGTCCTGCGGCCGGGCGCCATGGCGCTGCATTGGGCCCATCTGTCAGCGCTGCTCGGGGCGTCGTTCGGGGCGCTTTACTACATCATCCTGCGCAAGACCGGCGGGGCGGAACGCATGGCGGTGATCATGCTTTATCCGATGATGGCGCAGATTGTCGTCGTCGCGGCGCTGCTGCCCTTCGTCTATGTGCCGATGTCGGCCCTGCATCTGGGCCTGACCGGATTGATGGCGGTCGAGGCTTTTGTCGGGTCGCTGCTGATCGTGGCGGCCTACCGTCTGGCCCCCGCCGTGGTGGTGGCGCCGATGCAATATGTTCAGATCATCTGGGCGACGATTTTTGGCGTGATCCTGTTTGAAGAACATATGGACCTGCCCACCGCCC
>JANMCI010000321.1:0-2331 GCA_031361245.1 Rhodobacterales bacterium | reverse complement strand
GACCGAGACCATCGACACCGGCAAGATGCTGAAGGAGACTCGCTGGCAGGCCAAGTATATCGCGGAATTCTTTCACTTTTATGCAGGTTGCGCCGACAAGATCGCGGGCGAGACGCTGCCCATCGACAAGCCGGACCTGTTTGTGTTCACCCGGCGCGAACCCTTGGGCGTGGTGGCCGCCATTGTGCCGTGGAATTCGCAACTGTTCTTGACGGCGGTCAAGATCGGCCCGGCGCTGGCGGCGGGCAACACGGTGGTGCTGAAGACGTCCGAACACGCCTCGGCCGCGATGCTGGAGTTTGGCGAACTGGTCGAGGCGGCGGGATTTCCGCCCGGCGTGGTCAACATCATTTGCGGCCATGGTGAGCCGTGCGGGCGGGTCCTGACCTCGCATCCCTTGGTCGCGCGGGTGTCGTTCACCGGGGGGCCGGGGGCGGCGCGGCAGGTACTGGGCAACAGCCGCGAGAACTTTGCGCAGGTGTCGCTGGAGCTGGGCGGCAAGTCGCCCTTTATCGTGTTCGAGGACGCCGATCTGGACTCGGCGGTCAATGGCGCGATTGCCGGGATCTTCGGGGCGACCGGGCAAAGCTGTGTGGCGGGGTCGCGGCTGTATCTGCAGGAGGGGATCGCGGATGCCTTTCTGGACAAGATGGTCGGGCTGGCGCGGCAGATCCGCATCGGCGACCCCTTGGCCGAGGAAACCCAGATGGGGCCTTTGTGCACCACGGGCCAGTTGGCAACCATCCAGCGCGAGGTGGCCCATGCGATCACCGAGGGTGGCCGCATCCTGTGCGGCGGCAAGCAGCCCGAGGGGATGGGCGGCACCTATTACGAGCCGACGATCATCGACTGTCCGCGTCAGGACCTGAGGATCGTGGACACCGAGCTTTTCGGCCCGGTGCTGAGTGTCATCCGCTTCAAGACCGAGGCGGAGGTGGTCGAACTGGCAAATGACACGGTGCATGGGCTGGCGGCGGGCGTGTTTACCCGCGACGGGGCGCGGCAGATGCGGATGGCGCGGGCGATAAGGGCGGGGATCGTGTGGATCAACACCTACCGCGTCGTGTCGCCGATTGCCGAGTTCGGCGGGGTCAAAGGCTCGGGCTATGGCCGCGAAAGCGGGTTTCAGGCGATGTATGACTATACAAGGCCCAAGACGGTCTGGGTCAATACCTCGAGCGCGCCGATGGCGAACCCGTTCGTGATGCGGTGAGTTCTGCGGCAGGAACATCAAGATGATCAAGGAATTGGAGTGGGCGGGATGAAGTTTCAACTTGCGATCAACATGGAGCGGATGGACGCCAGTGTGGACATGAAGACGGTGGCGCGCCACACGCTGGAGATGGTCCAGATGGCCGACCGGGGTGGGTTCAACATCGTCTGGGCGGCCGAGCATCACGCGCTGGAAATGACAATCGCGCCCAATCCGTTCGCGATCCTGACATGGTGGGCGGATCATACCGACCGGGTGCGGCTGGGCCCCGCCGTGGTCGCCGCCGCCTATTGGCACCCGATCAAGCTGGCTGGCGAGGCCGCGTTTTTCGACCTGATCTCGGGTGGGCGGCTGGAGTTCGGGATAGGCTCGGGTGCCTATCAGCGCGAGTTCGACCGGATGCATCCGGGGCTGAAGCAGTCGGATGCGTGGCGCTATATGCAGGAGATGCTGCCTGCCGTGCAGAAACTGTGGGCCGGGGATTATGAGCACAAGGGCGAGTTCTGGTCGTTTCCGACGGCGACCTCGGTGCCCAAACCGGTCCAGAAGCAGGTTCCGGTCTGGATCGCGGCACGGGCGCCGATAACCTATGATTATGCGGTGAAGAACGGCTGCAACATCATGTCGTGGCCGCTGACCCGTGGCATGGACGAGGCCGAGACTTATATGGGTCGGATGGCCGAGGCGATGGCGAACAATCCGGGCATGAAGCGCCCCACCATGGCGATGATGCGCCACACCGCTGTTTACGACCGCAAGGACGACTGGATGGTGCCGGTCCGCGCGGCGCAACGGCAGCTGAGCCAGTTCGAGAACCTTTTCAAGAACATGGGCGATGTCGAGAACGGCTTTCCCAAGTCGATCCCGTTTGATCAGCTTGGCAACCGGGCCGAATATGACCCCGAAATGCTGAACCGCAACCTGATGTTCGGTACGCCTGACGAGGTCATTGCCAAGCTGAAGCTTTATGAGGCTTTGGGGGTGGATGAGTTCATCTATTACGCGAGCCTTGGGCTGGGGCTGGCGGAACAGAAACGCTTCCGTAATGGGCGAAGTGAAGTCAAGTATCTTGAAAACATGAGAATAAACGGCGTTTGCCGGGGACTGCAGCGCGATGG
>JANMCI010000303.1:0-2941 GCA_031361245.1 Rhodobacterales bacterium | reverse complement strand
TTCTGATCGAGGCGGCGACAGAGGTTGGCCCGGCGCTGTTCTTCAGCCTGCTGATCATTACGGTGTCGTTCCTGCCGATCTTCACGCTGGAAAACCAAGAAGGCAAACTGTTCGGCCCGCTGGCCTTTACCAAGACCTTCTCGATGGCGGCGGCGGCGATTTTGTCGGTGACATTGGTGCCCGCGCTGATGGTGATTTTTGTGCGCGGCCATATCGTGCCGGAACATAAAAATCCGGTTAACCGACTGCTGATAGCCCTTTATCGCCCGATCATCCGGGGAGTGTTGAAGGCGCGGGGTCTAACGATCATGGTCGCCCTCGCGGCACTGGTGGTTACAGTCTGGCCCGCACGGCAGTTGGGCAGCGAGTTCATGCCCGCATTGGATGAAGGCACGCTCATGTATATGCCAACCACGCTGCCCGGCATTTCGGTCACCAAAGCGGCGGAACTGATGCAGATGCAGGACCGCATCATCAAAAGTTTCCCGGAAGTGCAATCGGTGTTCGGCAAATCTGGCCGGGCACAGACGGCAACCGACCCGGCCCCCACGGAAATGTTTGAAACCATCATCAATCTGAAGCCGAAATCGGAATGGCGCGCAGGGGTCACCTCGGAAAGCCTGAAGAATGAAATGGACGCGGCTTTGCAGTTTCCCGGTGTGTCGAACGCCTGGACCATGCCTATCCGGGCGCGCACTGATATGCTGTCCACTGGCATCCGTACCCCGGTTGGCATCAAGATCTACGGCACCGATCTGGCCAAAATGGAGGGCGTTGCGCGTGAAATCGAGGCCGTGGTGCGCCGCGTGCCCGGCACCTCCAGCGCCTATGCGGAACGGGTGATCGGCGGCTATTTCCTTGATATCACGCCCGACCGCGCCGCCTTGGGCCGCTATGGCCTGTCGGTCGCTGCGGTCCAGGAGGTGATTGCGATGGCCCTTGGGTCCGAGGTGATCACGCAGACAGTTGAGGGCCGCGAACGTTACGGCGTCGCCATACGCTACCCGCGCGATCAGCGATCCGACCCGCAGTCGATCGCCCGCGACGTGCAAGTGGCGCTGCCAGGCGGCGGATCAGTGCCCCTGGGCGCCGTTGCAACGGTGGAATTGACCCGGGGGGCCACCACCATTCGCACCGAAAACGGCCAGTTGGCGGTCTATATCTTTGTCGACATCTCGGGCCGCGATCTGGGCGGCTATGTCGCTGCGGCGAAGGCCGCAGTTGAAGCGCAGGTGGCTTTGCCCACCGGCTATTCTGTGGCCTGGAGCGGGCAGTTTGAATATCTGGAACGGGCCACTGCACGGCTGAAGATCGTAGTGCCGGTGACGCTAGCGCTGATCTTCCTGCTGCTGTTCCTCAACTTCCGCAGGTTGACGGAAACCCTGATCGTCATGCTGTCGCTGCCCTTCGCGCTGGTGGGTGGCATCTGGTTGATGTGGTTTCTTGGCTTCAACACCTCGGTCGCGGTGGCGGTGGGTTTCATCGCCTTGGCCGGGGTCGCGGCGGAAACCGGGGTGATCATGCTGATCTACCTAGACCATGCGCTGCTGGAGGCGCGTGCCAAGGCCGCGACCGAGGCCCGCCCCTTCACCCGCGCCGATCTGAATGCCGCGATCATGGTCGGCGCAGTGGAACGCGTGCGCCCCAAGATGATGACCGTGGTGGCGATCATGGCCGGGTTGATGCCGATCCTTTGGGCGCACGGCACGGGGTCCGAGGTGATGCAGCGCATCGCGGTGCCGATGATCGGGGGGATGGTCAGTTCAACCGTTCTGACCTTGGTGGTCATCCCGGCGGTCTATTCGCTGGTGAAAGGGTGGAGGGTAGCTCGCGACTATCACGCCATCCATTTTCCCGAGAGGCAGAAACTTCAGGGCAAACTGACCTAAGGCGTGATGACGAAACTGGAGCAAAAAAGGCAGTCGCCTTCAGCCGGAAGCGAGGTTGCGTCCGTCACCGGACGCCCAATCTGAAGTCTTCAGAGCACCTTGAAGCATCGCCGATTGATCTGCAAATCATTCACCGCCCCCGTTTGTCAGCGACCGACCAAACCACCGACCCATTCGTCATTAACGCGCCGATCACCGGCTCTACATCGGAGGCCCTGACGCAGCCTTTGGAGACCAGTTCGGTGTCAGCGACAGTCAGAACTTGGCGGATGAGCGCAAGAATTGCGGGTTTCAGCATGGTTTTCTCTTGTTCAGATTCCATTCGTGGTGGCGATGAATTCGCTCGGACCCATAGTCGGCAGACTTTACAGGCACGGCAGGTAAATCGCGGGCCTGCGCGCGCCCAGCAAGGGTTCATCGTGCTGGCCCATGCGGATGCAGATCAGGACGAAATCGCTGTGCCAGAGGTTCCCGGTCGGATCGCCCGCGCTGGAACCAGCACTCTTGCCCTAGTTGCCACAAGATGGATAACTGCTGGCAGAGCAATGGGTTGGATTTAATGTACGAAAACGCCTTCAACAGCATCGAACGCGAGCTTCGCAACGAAGACGGCATCGCCAACGAACTGGATTACGTCGAACAGATTTCATGGGTGCAGTTCCTCAAGTACCTGCACGATCTGGAAACCGAGCGCCGCGACCGCGCCGAACTGGATGGCGAAACCTACACCCCCATCATCGACGGCCCCTTCCGGTGGGACCGGTGGGCTGCCCCCAAGACGAACGGCGCGTTTGACCACAACACGGCCTTGATCGGCGAAGACCTGATCACCTTTGTCGACCAGCGGCTGTTCCCCTACCTCGCCACCTTCCGCCAGACGGCCACCGGCCCCAAGACCATCCACTACAAGATCGGCGAAATCTTCACCGAACTTCGCAACAAGTTCCGCTCCGGCTACATCCTGCGCGACGTGCTGGAGGTACTGGACGGCCTCAACTTCAACACCCAAGACCAGCGCCACGAACTCTCGCAACTGTACGAAACCCGCATCC
>JANMCI010000300.1:0-2966 GCA_031361245.1 Rhodobacterales bacterium | reverse complement strand
CATGCCGCGCTGGTCGCCGAGGGCGGACTTTACGCCCGGCTGTATCAGGCCAACCATGCCAGTTTCGACGATGTGGGCGGGCCGCTTTAGGCGGTTTTGGCCCGGCGTCGCGCAGGTGTCGCCTTTGACGACATCGTGTTTTTATAATCTAAAACAAAGGCTTGCCGGTTTCCGTTAACCAGATTGAAAGGTATTTTCGCACCCCGATCCGACCGCTTTTCGGGACCGCTCAGGGGGCTGACCCCGGCCTTGCCCGCAAGGGCCAAGCCGGGGTCAGAGGACCTGCGCGCTTACAGCACGAAATCGGCGGCGGTGTAGGTCGCGGCCGTCACGGCACCGTCGGCAATCAGGATCACGATCTCGAACGCCGGGTCGCCGTCGATGTTCATCCGCACCAGCGTATCGGTGCCGCTGTCCACCACGGACAACCCGCCAAGCCCGTTCGAGCCAAAGATGAAGGCGTCGTTCACCCCCAGCCCGCCGTCCGCGTCGATGGCCGAGAGGTTGATCAGATCGCCAGTGGTGGAGCCGGCGCCTTCAAAGTCCTGAATGCGGTCCGGGCTGGCCGCGCCGGACGAATTGTTGGCGCTGAAGGCAAAGGTGTCGCGCCCGGTCCCGCCGTAATACACGTCGATCCCCGCCCCGCCGTTCAGGGTGTCGGCCCCGCTTGCCCCCTCCATCGTGTCGTTGCCATCCAGCCCGACGAGGCTGTCACTGCCGCCCTCGCCGCGCAGATAGTCGTTGCCGGCGGCCCCGGTGATCTGGTCCGCCCCGAACCCGGCATAGATGCTGAGCGCACCGCGGTAGTTGGTGTTGAAGCTGAGGATCTCGATCATGCTCGACCCGTACATGGTAAAGCTGCTCGACAGGGTCGAGTCGAGGTTGACCGACGCTGTCCCCCCCTCGCTGACCCGCAGTGAGGCGTAGGTGTAGCCGACGCTGTAGCCTGTCACTTGGAGGAAGGTTTCCAGCTGTGTCATTGTCATGACCGGGGTGCCGTTCAGCGCAAGAACCTCGATCCCGACCAGAGAGGAGCCGGTGACGTCGTAGGTGTTCTCGAACCGCAAGGTGTCCCTGCCTCCGCCGCCGTCCAGCATGGCGGGCGAAGACTCGGTCACCGACAGGAGGTCATCGTTCACGCCACCAAAGAGGTTGTCAAAGGCGCGGGCAATCAGGGTGTCATCCCCGGCGCCACCTTCCAGCCGGTCCACATCGCTGCCGCCATCGAGATAATCGGTGCCGAGCTGACCGTAGAGGCTGTCGTTGCCGGCATCGCCGCGCAGCGTATCGGCGCCGCTTGCGGCGGTGATGCTGTCGTTGCCGGAGCCCGCATAGACGGAGAAGGCACCGAGATGGACGTAATTGAAGGTGACGACATCCGCCGTCGTCGAGCCATAGAGGGTCAGGATTCCGGTCATTGACGGCGACATGCTGACCGTCGCCGTGCCGCCCTGCGTCAGCACGATCGTGCCGGAGGTGTAGCCCGGCCCGTAGCCCTGAACGAAGGCAAAGGCATCGAGCTGCGCCGCCGTCATGGAATCGTTGCCATAAAGATTGAGGTTCTCGACCCCGACGATGGTGGTGCCAGTGATGTCGAGGTTGCCTTCGAAGCGCAGCGTGTCGCTGCCGGTCCCGCCGTCAATGCTGGCCGGCAGGTTCTCCGCGACCGAGATCAGGTCGTCATTGGTGCCGCCAAGCACGGTGTCATTGGCGCGCGCGACCAGATAGTCGAAGCCCGACCCGCCATCCAGCGAGTCCCGCCCGGCGCCGCCGTCCAGCGAGTCGTTGCCCGCCGCGCCAAAGAGGCTGTCATTGCCGTCGTCGCCGCGCAGCGTGTCATTGCCGACGCCCGAGGTCACCCTGTCGTCGCCAAGGCCCATAAAGGCATAGATCGTGCCTGCGTAGCCCGCGTTGAAGGTGATGAGGTCGGCGTCGCCCGAGCCGTAAAGCTGGAAATAGGCGCTGAGGGTTGACGACAGCACGACGGAGGCCGTGCCACCCTTGGTCAGGTAAACCTGCGCCGTCGTGTAGCCCGCGCTATAGCCCGAAATCAGCGCAAAGGCGTCAAACTGCGCCGTTGTCATCGAATTGTTGCCATAGAGCAGGGCGTTCTCGACGCCGATGATGGTGGCGCTGGAGATGTCGTAGCTGCCCTCGAAGCGCAGGCTGTCGTTGTCCGCGCCGCCGTCAATCGAGGCTTGCTGGACATCATAGACCGAGAAGAGGTCGTTGCCCGCCGCCCCGGTTGCGACATCGCCCGTCCGCATGACGATAAAGTCGTCGCCGGTGCCAGCCGTCAGAACATCACGCCCGTCGCCGCCGTCCAGACTGTCATTGCCGGCACCGCCGAGCAGCGAGTCGTTGCCCTCGTCGCCGCGCAGGCTGTCGTTGCCGGCACCGGAGATGACCTTGTCATTGCCCGTGCCCATGAAGGCATTGATCGAATAGAGATGGGCGGCGCTGAAGGTGATGATGTCGGCCTGGGTGGAGCCGTAAAGCTGAAACAGGCTGGTCAGGGTGGCTGACAGGTTCACGGTCGCCGTGCCGCCCTTGGTCAGCGCCACATAGGCCGAGGTGTAGGCCGGCGAATAGCCCCCAACCGACCCGAAGCTGCCCAGTTGCGCAGTGGTCATGTAGCCCGTGCCGTTGATGTAGACGTTTTCGATGCCCGAGATTACCGAACCCGAAATGTCATAGCTGCCGTCAAAGCGCAGCGTGTCATTGCCCACACCGCCGGTCAGCGTCGCCGGAAGGTCGCCGGACACCACGAGGGTGTCATCGCCGTCGCCGCCATCTGCGATGTCGTCACTGCGGACGTAAATCAGGTCGCTGCCGGTGCCGCCGTTCAGCGTGTCGACGCCACCCGTGCCACCGTCCAGCGTGTCATTGCCGTCAAGGCCGTTGATGACATCGTCGTCGATGCCTCCGGTCAGAGGATCCGAACCGGCAGTTCCATTGATTACTGA
>JANMCI010000255.1:0-2577 GCA_031361245.1 Rhodobacterales bacterium | reverse complement strand
GCCTACGAGAAAGCCGAAGCCGGACATCTGTTTCGCGGCAATGGCGTGTGAAGGATCGCTGGCAAGACCCGGATAACGCAGGTTTTTGATGGACTTGTGGGCGGCCAGACGCGGGGCGAGTTTGGCGGCGGTGTCGCACATGCGGCTGAGGCGGACGTCAAGGGTTTCGAGGCCGCGGTGCAGAAGCCACGCCTCAAAAGCGCCGGGGACCGATCCGGTCAGGCGGCGGTTTTCGCGGACCAGGGCGATGAACGCGACATCGCGGCTGGAGACGTGGCCGAAGAGAACGTCCGAATGGCCCGCGGGCGCCTTGGTATCGGCGGCCACCACGACGTCGGCGCCAAGGTCGAGGGGGCGCTGGAGGTAGGGGGTCATCGTGGTGTTGTCGGCGATGACCATGGCCCCCGCAGCGTGGGCGCGGGCGGAAAGGACCGCGATATCAAGGACATCAAGGCCGGGGTTCGAGGGGGTTTCGATCAGGACCGCATCAACGCCGGTGAAATCGGCTTGGGTCATGTCCAGCGTCGGGACTTCGACGATCCTGACGCCATAGGTCGCGAGATGGCTGCCCAGCAACCGGCTGACGTAATAGCCGTCGGAGGGCAGCATCAGGGTTTTTCCGGCCCCAAGTGCCGCAACAAGCGCCGCATTGATGGCGGCCATGCCCGAGGGGAAGGCAACGGTCTCGGCGTCCTCCAAGAGCGCCAGTTGCGCCTCGACCGCTTCCCATGTCGGCATGCCGGAGCGGCCGTAGACATGGGTCAGATTGGCCAGATCGGGTGTGTGGAAGGTGGCCGAAGAGGTCAGGGGCAGCGCGATCGGGTCGCTGGGGGACAGGCCTTTGGCGCGGTGATGCAGCAGCGCCGCTGCGCGGGTGTCTGACGCCTTGTCCATCTGTCCCTCCGGGTTTGGCCAGAGCCTGCCCCTTGTCAGAGGCAGGCGCAAGTCATTCCAGCCGGGCCGGAAAGCCGGGCGCGCGCAGATCGGTGTCCAGAAGATCCTCGAGCAATTTGGCGATCATCGGGCTTTGCGCCTCGCCGCCATATGCCGCCTTGGCGGCGATATAGGTCTGGTTGGTCATCGAGGCCAGATCCAGCGGCACGCCGAACTCTTTCCCGAATCCCAAAGCAAAACCAAGGTCTTTGTGGGCGAGGTCAATGTTGAAGGCGATGTCGTAGCTGCCGTTCAGGATCAGTGCGCCTTCGGTTTCGTGGACAAAGGAATTGCCCGAGGAGGCAGCGATGGCGGCATGGGCCTGGGCGAGGTCCAACCCGCCACGCTTGGCCAGCATCAGCGCCTCGGAGGTCGCCTTCAGGTGGATGAAGGCCAGCATGTTGGTGATGACCTTGATGATCGACGACGACCCGAGCGGCCCCATGTGGAAAATCCGGTCGCCCATGGCCTGCATGGCCTTGTAATGGGTGTCGTAAAGGTCGCGGTCGCCGCCGGCCAGCATGGTGATCTTGCCTTGGGCGGCAAGGTGGACGCCACCGGTCACCGGCAGTTCCATCATGCGGGTGCCCTGCTCAGCGGCGATGGCGGCGAGTTTCAGGACCTCATCCCGGCCGAGCGTCGACATCTCGACCCAGGAGGCGGTTTTCTTCATGTGCGGCAGGATGTTTTTCAGCACCCGTTCCGACACGGCGGGCGATGGCAGGCAGGTGATGACGTGATCGACCGCCGCCGCGACGGCCTCGGCGCTGTCCGCCCGGGTGGCGCCGGGCACGGTCAGCGCGGGGTTCAGGTCATAGACGGTGACCTTGAAGCCGTCCTTCACAAGGCAGCCCGCGCAGGCCGCGCCAAGGTTGCCAAGGCCGATGTAACCGTAGTGGATCATTGGAAATACATCCTGTATTTGGCGCGGATGGCCGTGTCGATGTCAGCGTCCACCATGCAGCCGGCTTTGGCGAGGATGGAATTCTTGCGGGCGATGGCCTTGTCCAGCAGCAGGGGCTTGCCGGCCTCGTTCCATTCCTTCGGGCTCATCCGGTTGGCGACGGCGGGATAGATGTATTCGGTCTGCATCAGTGCCAGCGTCTGGTCCGAGCCAAGGTAATGGCCGGCACCGCCAAGGCAGACCTGCTTCATCGCCTCAATCGACATGTTGTCTTCGGTCACGTCGATGCCGCGGACGCAGCGCATCGCCTGACCCAGAAGATCATCGCCCAACACCAGGCTTTCAAAGCAGAAACCCAGAAGGGAGGCGTGCATGCCGACGGCCTCGTAACACATGTTCAGACCGGCAAGACCGGCAAGGGTGTTGGTGATCCCCTGCTCCCATCCGGCCTGCATGTCGGGCAACTTGCTGTCGGAAATGCCCGAGGCGGCGCCACCGGGCAGATCATAAAAGCGGTGCATCTGGGCGCAGCCAGCGGTCAGCAGGGCCTGTTCGGCTGATCCGCCCGACATGGCGCCAGTGCGCAGGTCGGACACGAAGGGCCAGGTACCAAAGATCGCCGGTGCGCCCTTTTTGATGGCGTTGACATAGACGACCCCGGCGAGGCACTCGGCCATGGCTTGCACGATGGCGAGGGCAATCGGTGCAGGCGCTGTGGCCCCGGCCTGACCGGCGCTCAG
>JANMCI010000194.1:0-2667 GCA_031361245.1 Rhodobacterales bacterium | reverse complement strand
CGCCGCACCGGGGCCGGAGGCCTATGAGGCGGTGCGGATGGTGACGCCCAATGTCAGCGGCCGGATGGACAATCTGCGCAGCGCGATCCTGCGGCCGCAGCTTCGCCTGTTGGCCGACCGGGTGGCGCGATGGGAGGCGCGCTACCGGGTGCTGGAGGCGGGTCTGGCGGGCGTGCCGGGGTTGGCGCTGACCCATCGGCCCGATCAGGAGCGGTTTGTGGGCTCGTCGTTCCAGTTCCTGCTGCCGGGGTGGTCGCAGGCGCGGATCGGGCTGTTTCTGACCCGCACGCTGGACCGGGGCGTCGAGTTGAAGTGGTTCGGGGCGGATCAGCCGGTGGCATTCACGAGCCGCTATCAGCACTGGGGCTATGCCGAGCCGCAGGACCTGCCGCAGACCGACCGGATATTGGCCGGGCTGATCGACATGCGGGTGCCGCTGACCTTCAGTCTTGAGGATTGCGCGCTGGTCGCCCGGATCATCAGGGACGAGGCGCTGGTGGTGGGGCAGGGACCGGAGCCGGAGGCGGTGGCAGCGCCGGTGGTGCAATGAGGCGGGCGGCGTGGATCTATGCCGCGCTGACGGCGGTGGTGGTGGCCTTTCATGCCGCGGTCATTCTGGGAGCCCCTTTGGGTGATCTGACCATGGGCGGACGGTGGCCGGGTGTGCTGCCGTGGCAGGGGCGGCTGGCATCGGCGCTGTCGATGGCGTTGCTGGCGGTCCTGACGGGCATCGTGTTGGCGCGGGCCGGGCTATTGCAGTGGCGTTTGCCGGGGTGGACCATCTGGGCGGTGGTCGCGGTGCAGGCCGTGGCCGTGGTTGAACATCTGGTGACGCCAAGCCCTGCCGAGCGGGCGTTGTGGCTGCCGGTGATCGTGGTGATGCTAGCCTGCGCCGTGGTCGTGGCGCGGCGGCGCGGCTGATCACTCTTTGGTCGAGCCGTACAGCGGCACGGTCGAGATCGACATCTTGGCGCTGCCCTGGGTCAGCTCGTTGGCATGGGTCAGATAGACAAGCACCTGATTTTTCGCATCAAAAATCCGCGTCACGTTCAGGGTCTTGAAAATCAGCGAGCGCGAGGCGCTGAACACGTCCTCGCCCTCGGCCGACAGGTCGATGTCGCCGATGGTGATGGGGCCGGTCTGGCGGCAGGCGATGGAGGAGTTCGAGGGGTCCTCGAACCAGTTGCCATTGGACAGCCGGTCGATGAAGGAGCGGTCGAAATAGGCGACATGGCAGGTGACGCCCGCAACCTTGGGATCGGGGATCGCCTCGATCACGATGTCATTGCCGACCCAGTCGACGCCGACGCGGCCGATCTCTTCGGCGGAGGCGGGGAGGGCGAGGAGGGCAACGAGGGCAAGGGCGCGCATGGGCAGGGGCTTTCACTGAGGTCATCGCGATATGGCGGGGCGGCCCTCGGCAAACAAGGCCCCGGGGTCAGCCTTGGGTCATGCTGAGCACATTGCCTTCGGGGTCGTTGAACCAGTTCACCTTGCTGGTGCCATCGGGCGAGGTCCAGATGCCGTACTCGTCCATGTCAAAGCCGGGATAGATGTTGAATGTCACGCCCTTTTCGACAAGGGCGCGGCTGGCGGCCGTGATGTCGGGCACGGCCCAGCCAAGGACGGGATGGGGCGAGGGGGTGTGGTCGCCGACGGTGGTCAGATGCAGGGTGGAGCCGTTCAAGTCGAACTGGGTGCTGTAGGGGCCCTCGGCAAGCTGGGTCAGGCCAAGGACGTCGCTGTAAAACGGCGTCAGGGCGGCGCGGTCGCGGGTCAGGATGAAGGCGACGGCGGGGGCTTTGGTCAGAATTCCCATTTGAATACTCGCTTGCATGAACTGGCGGAAATGTAGCCGAAAAGTCCGGTTCGCGATAGGCGCTGCGGCGAGGCAATCGCGAGCCGCGGCAAGGGGTTCGCCGGCCTGGCGCTGGAACGGCGGGGGTGGGCCATCTTTCGCAGCAATTCGCCCGCATCGGCCCGACTTTTCCCCCGCCTTTGGTTGACCCTGACTTGTGTGCGGTTTAAGTGAACCTTAGCGGGTTGGGCACCGGATGGGTCCCGGCCGGGAACATATGTTGAAGGAGCCCTTCGTGGACACTCTTTTGCGGGATTATATGCCGATACTGGTTTTGCTGGCCGTGGCGGTTGGCTTGGGAATCGTTCTGCTTCTGGCGGCGGCGGTTCTGGCGGTGCGCAACCCCGATCCCGAGAAGCTTTCGGCCTATGAGTGCGGGTTCAACGCCTTTGACGACGCGCGGATGAAGTTCGACGTGCGCTTTTATCTCGTGTCGATCCTGTTCATCATCTTTGACCTCGAAGTGGCGTTCCTGTTTCCATGGGCGGTGGCGTTCGGCGGCATCTCGATGGTGGCGTTCTGGTCGATGATGGCGTTTCTGGCGGTGCTGACGGTTGGCTTTGCCTATGAGTGGAAGAAGGGGGCCTTGGAATGGGCGTGATGACCGGAGCCAACACGGCCGGGGTTGACCGCGAGGTCTCGACGCAGGCGCTGAACGCGGAATTGCAGGACAAGGGATTCCTTCTGACCTCGACCGAGGATGTGATCAACTGGGCGCGCAATGGCTCGCTGATGTGGATGACGTTCGGTCTGGCGTGCTGTGCGGTGGAAATGATCCACGTCTCGATGCCGCGCTATGATCTGGAACG